>CAYRBQ010000006.1:0-24371 GCA_964422305.1 uncultured Reyranella sp.
CGGCCAACATAATATCTTTCCTACCCGATTCCTGCTGAACCTGCAACCCGGCACCACGCATGGCTGGTCCGACCGACGAGCGGGGCTGCTGGCAGTGCATGCAGGCCCGCCAAAAGATCCCGGAGCGCCTCAGGAAGCTTGGACGGCGTTCAAAGCCCTTTTGGTTGCTTCACAAAGAGGCGGACGGACGAAGACACGACCACTGTCACTGGCAAGGATAACCGGCATCACGGAGGCGCTCTTACCAGCCCTTGTTCGGCTTCTTCTGCGCGACAGCCCTTGCGTATTGTATCGCCCATATCGGATCGGGCGCCAATTGCTCCGAGGCCCGGGCCGCCCAATAGGGATCGCGCAACAAGGCGCGCGCCAGGAAGATGAGGTCGGCGCTCTCCTGGACCAGGATCTCCTCCGCCTGCTCCGGCTCGGTGATGAGGCCGACTGCCGCCGTCGCGATGCGGGCGTCCCGCCGGATGCGGGCCGCGAACGGCACCTGGTAACCAGGGCCGACCGGAATATTCTCGCGCGGAACGACGGCGCCACTCGAACAGTCGATGAGATCGATCCCGATGTCGCGCAGCCAGGCTCCGACGCGAACCGATTCGTCGAGGGTGACGCCACCTTCCTCCCAGTCGACGGCCGAGATCCTGATGAAGACAGGGAGATGGGCCGGCCACTCCTCCCTCATCGCCCTGGCGACCATCAGCGGAAACCGCGCCCGGTTCTCCAGTGAGCCGCCATAGGCGTCCGTGCGCTTGTTGCTGAGCGGCGAGAGGAACGAATGCAACAGGTAGCCGTGGGCAAAATGCCCCTCGATGACATCGAACCCTGCGTCCAGAGCCCTCCGGGCCGCGCTCCCAAAATCGCCGACGACCCGCTCGATGTCGTTCGAAGTCATCTCCGCCGGAACCTGCCAGTCCTTGTCGAAGGCGATGGCACTGGGAGCAATCAGCGGCCAGCTGCGGTCGGGGCCGAGTGGTCCATTCCCCTCCCACGGCCGATAGCGGGCGCTCTTGCGGCCGCCGTGTGCCAACTGGATACCGGGCACCGACCCACAGGTGCGGATGAAATCGGTGATGGGCCTCAACGCCTCGGCGTGCAGGTCAGACCAGATGCCAAGGTCTTCCGGGCTGAGCCTTCCCTCGGGCGATACCGCCGTCGCTTCCGCCATGACGAGTCCCGCGCCGCCGACCGCTCGCGACCCCAGATGCGTCATGTGCCACGGCTGGGCCAGCCCCTCGACGGCCGCGTATTGGCACATGGGCGACATCACGATCCGGTTCGGAAGCGCAAGGTCGCGGAGTTTGAAGGGCGAGAAGAGTACGCTCATGGTTCACCGGGCCTTCGACGGACGGCGACGTGCTCCCCGCACTTTGGCTTCCCCCCGCTTCGGGGTCCGCCGTCTGCCGGAGAGTAGCCGCCAGTGCTGCCAGCCCTTCTCGGTGAGCAGGCCCTGTTGGAACAGGTCGAGGCCCTCCCGGATGTATTCCTCGAGAGTCGTGGTGCGCTTGAAGTGCCAGTGCTTGAGAGCCCAGCCGTGCGCCAGCAGGACGATGCGATAGGTCATGAGATCGAGATTCACGGGGCGGAAGTAGCCGGCCTCGACGCAGGCCATGAGGCAATCCGAGATCATCCTGTTGCTGTCGAGCTCCAGGTTCATCAGAACCTTCTGCCGGTCCGGCGCCAGCGACTTGGTCTCGCGGTACGCGAGCGCGATCGCATCGACGTGGCGACCGGCGGCGTGACAGTAGGCGTCGACAGCGGCACGGAAGCGCTCAAGGGGGTCGGTCACCCGCTGCAACGTCCGCGGAATATCCCTCGCATAGGCTTCCAGGATCGCGACGATGACCAGGAAAAGGACGTCCTCCTTCTCCTTTACATAAGTGTAGATGAGCCCGGGACTGAAGCCCGCAACATCCGCAATCTCCTTGATCGTCGTGCGATGGTAGCCGTTGGTGCCGAAGCATTGCGTGGCCGCCGCGATCAGTTGCGCCCGCCGACGTTCGATCAGTTCCGCGTCGTCCGTCAGGGTCGCGATCTGCATGGGAGATCGGGCGAGGGCAGCGGAGGTTCTGGTCACGATCCGGTCTCCCTGAGCAGCTCGCGCAGCGTACGCTTGAGCACCTTGCCGGCGCTGCTGCGCGGCAACGGCTCGTCGGTGAGAGTGAAGCTCTCCGGCACCTTGTAGTCGGCCAGCCGTTCCGCGCAGAACCGTGCCATGCTCTCGGCCGACACACCGCGGTCGGCGCGGCTGACAAAGGCGTGCACGCGTTCTCCAAGCACCGGACAGGCCTTTCCTACGACCGCGCATTCGAGCACGCCCGGCAAAGACGCGAGCACATTCTCGACTTCGACGCTGTATATCTTGTAGCCGCCGCGATTGATCATATCCTTCTTCCGGTCAACCAGTCGCAGATAGCCCTCGGCGTCGACGGAGCCGACATCGCCCGAGTGCCAATAGCCTGCCGTGAAGGAGGCGCGTGTCGCCTCCGCGTCCCGCCAATAGCCGGGTACGACCATGGGCCCCCGTATCCAGATCTCCCCCGCCGTACCTGGCGGCACCTCGCGGCCATCATCGTCGACAACGATGACGTCCGCGCAGTGCACGGGTCTGCCAACGGTCTCGCGGCGGGCGAGGCCCTCGCCGATCGGTGTCAGGCTGGTCGGCGAACTCGTCTCGGTCGCGCCGTAGCCGTTCACCAGGGACAGGTTCGGCAACCACTCTCCCAGCGAAACGATCGCGGACTCCGGCATCGGCGCGCCGCCATAGCTCCCCAGGTGCCAGGCCTCGAGGTCGTACGAAGTGCGCTCCGGCTCGCGCAGCAACAAGTTGTACATCGCGGGCACCAGCACGGTGTGGGTCATGCGTTCAAGCGCGGCGAGCTCGAGAAAATCGCGCGGCTTGAATGCCGGCAACAGCAGGATCGCACCCTGGACGTTGATCATGGAAAGGATGATCGCGACCAGCCCCGTAACGTGAGTGGCCGGCACCGCGAGAAGCGAGCGCTCCCTTTCGCCCAGCCGGTGCCCCAGCTCGAAATGCTTCAGGGAATGCCAGACGTTCAGGTGGGTCAGCATCGCTCCCTTGGGCCGTCCGGTCGTTCCCGACGTATAGAGCAGGAAAGCCGTGTCCTCCTCGGCCGGCAGCGACCGTACCGGCGCGGTTCCCTCCAGCACGAGGCCTTCGAAGGAAACGCCGCCGCCGGGCCGGCCGCAGTGGACGCCCGGCACCGGGCCGGGCAGATCCCGTATCGCGGCAGCGGCGCCCGAAGCCTCGTCGTCGTAGATGGCGACCCGGGCACCGCTATGCTCGAGAATGTATCCGATCTCCCCGGCCGCCAGCCGCGTTCCGATCGGCACGGCGATGGCGCCGAGACGCAGCGCCGCCAGCACCGCTATCACGAACTCCGGTCTGTTTCCCAGGAGAACACCGACGCGCTCGCCCGCTGCCAGACCGAGCCGGTGCAGGCCTGCGGCCACTTTTTCGACGTGAGCATTCAGCTCGCTGTACGTCATGCGCCCACCGGGCCCCACCACAGCCTCGGCGTCGGGCCGAAGAGCGACCGCCCGCTGGAACACCCGGTAGATGTCCGCTTCGCGCTCGGCGAAGCATCGGACCACGCGGTCGCCGAAATGCGCCTCGTTGCGCATCACGATGCTCAAGCGACGGCCTGCGCGACAGAGGATGTCACAAGGTCACGTTCAGCGAAGTCCCAGTCGCCGCCCTGCGCATAGGTTCGCAGGATGCGCTTGGCCACCGCCTCGATATGGACCTCGTCGGGCCCGTCATAGATGCGCGCAAAGCGGGCATTGCGATACATGCGCTCCAACGGCGTGTCGCCGGTGACGCCCCTTGCGCCGTGCACCTGGATTGCGCGATCGACGACATCGTGGACCATGCGGGCTCCCACCGCCTTGATCAACGCGATCTCGTTCCGGGCATCGTCGCCCGCATCGAGCTTGCGCGCGGCATCCAGGGTCAGCAGGCGACAGGCCTGGATATCCGCGGCGCTGTCGAACACCATCTTCTGAACCAGCTGCTTGTCGGCCAGCTTGCTGCCGAAGGCGACACGTTCGTTGGCTCGCCGGCACATCAGGTCGAAGGCCCGTTGCGCCTGTCCCAGCCACCGCATGCAGTGATAGATGCGGCCAGGGCCCAGCCGTTGCTGCGCGATCCTGAACCCTTGTCCAGGCTCCCCCAGCAGGTTGGCGGCCGGCACGACGACATCCCTCAGTTCGATCTCGCAGTGACAGCCGCGCATCCCCAGGACCGGGATCTCGCGCACCACGCGATATCCTTCGGCATCGGTCGGCACGACGATCATCGAGAACGCCGAGTGCGCGGGCGTGTCCTCCGGCTCGGTCCGCACGAAGAGCGTCGAGAATGCTGCCCGGCTGGCCCATGTCGTGAACCACTTGCGCGCGTTGATCCGCCAGTGATCGCCCTCGCGCACGGCGACCGCCTGGAGCTGGGTCGGGTCCGAGGAGGCCACCGCGGGTTCGGTCATCGCCACCGAGGGAAAGAATTCGCCGGCGACGAGGCGCGTCAGGAACCGGTCCTTCACCTGTGGACTGGCGAAGCGGTGCAGCATCAGGGAGTCCTGCAGCGTGTGCGTGCCCAACGCCACGATCGCATGCTCGGCGCGTCCGATGACCTCGTTGACCAGCACATAGCTGGCGAACGGCATTCCCTGGCCACCGATCTCGCGCGGATGACCCAAAGCCCAGATACCCGACGACTTGGCTTCGTCCATCAAGGGGCGCATCAGGGCGAAGTAGGTCTCGTCATCGGCATCGTCGAGTCGTGTTTCCAGCGGATATACGCGTTCCTCGACGAACCGCTCGACCCGATCGCGCAGTTCACGCCATCGGGAGTCGTGGAAGGGGAGCTCCGTCATGGCCAAAACACTCCCAGTCTCAATCGAAAGCCTGCTTGAACAGTCATGTGCACTTCGCCTGGGTCGAGGGGGTCAATTGCCTTCACTTGAAGATGGTGATGTCGCGGACGGCCAACGCCACTGTCACGGCCGTCCCATCGTCCGGAGACAGCGACTTCCGGAACGCCCGGTCCTTCAGGCAGTCGGTGCGAGCCTCCGGCGATTGGAACCAGATCTCCCACAGGCGACCATACTCCATCGGCGCCGGGCCGAAGCCCAACGCGCTCGCCGACCCGACCTCGAGGTCGTTGCGGACGGCCGCCCGGACCTCGCCACTGAAGATGGGGTTTGGGTCGTTCGCGCCAGCCGCTCCCGCCCGGGCAGTCCGGCAAATCACGATTGCCTTCGCGCCGCCCTCGCCTGCCCTGACGACCGTCTCCCTGCCCAGAAGGGAGACCGTCCGGGACAGATCGAAAAGCCGCTCCTCGTCCGGCCGGACGTTGGCGTAGTCCGGGTGATGAAAAAAGCCCGTGCGATAGTCGGGGCGCGGCACCTGGAAGGTCACCGTGATGCCGTCGAACGGCGCATCGCCGCTCCCCAACAAGTCTGACTCGACGTGATTCTGGTCATAGCGATAGGCGTACTTCCTGAATCCTGGCTGTGCGGCGGCAAGTGGGCCGTGTATGTCGCGATAGTGGAGAGAGAACGCCCCGCGGGTCAGCGCAGCGTTGCGCCGCAACAGCGAGAAGCGCTTGACGACGGACGACATCACTCCTCCCGTATTGCCCGCGCCGGGCGGCCGTTGGGCCGCCCGGCCATTCCCGGCGAGACGATCAGCGCTTCTTCTCGGCGAACTCCTTCTTTCCTTTCTGGATCTCCTGGAAGAGTTCCTGCGCCTTGGGGCTGAGGGTCTTCACGTGCTCCAGCAATTGGGGCTCCACCAGCGCCTGCCACTTCGCGCGTTCGGCGTCGCCGAGACGTGCAACCTTGCCGCCCTTGGCAACGAAGGCATCCAGCTTCTGCTTTTCGTCGGCGAACCACCGGTCGCGAACGCCGTCCGATGGCGGCAGCCCGGCGAGAATGGCCTTGCGCTCCGCCTCCGGCAGTCCTTCCCACGCCGCCTTGTTGACGAAGTAGAGCCAGGGATGGTGAAGATGCTGTGTCGTCACGAAGTTTGGCGCCGATTGTGCGCCGGGCGTCGTCACGAAGAACGGGAAGGGAAGATCGGCCGCCACGACCAGGTTCTGCTCGAGCCCGGGCCAGAGTTCGCTGATCGGCAGGGAGACGCCGTTGACGCCCAGGGACTGCCAGAAGACCTTGGAAGCCACGGCCGGCGACACCCGGACCTTGGCGCCCTTCAGACTGGCCGGCTCGGCACACCGCATCTTGCAGAACACGCCGTTGTAGCCGGCCTCGTTGATCGCCAGAAGCTCGAGGCCCTTCTCGGCGAACAGCTTGCGCATGACCGGAAAGACGAACTTGTCGGTCACATAGCGCCGCTCGGCATCCGATGACCAGACATAGGGCAGGCTGACCACGGTGGCGTCGGGTACCGCGACGCCGGCGCCGAACGCCGAAGTCGCGCCCATCTGCAACCGGCCGCGTACGACCTGCTGGACCATCTCCTGCTCATTGCCGACGAACTGACGCTCGACCGAGAGCTTCCCGCCGGTCGACTTTCCGATGGTCGCCACAAACTCGTCGTCGAGCGTCGCGCCGAAGGTCGGCGGCTGAAGCAGACTGCCGAGCTTCCACTGCTGCTGCGCCGATGCCGGCGCGGAGAGACCGGCGGTCAGCGCCACTATCGCCCACGCTATCGAACAGATCCTCGCCATGTGTTTCCTCCTCCTGCTGCTTGTTACTTGCCGACCAGATAAAGCGTGAGCGGCGGCCAGGCACAAACCAGGACCAGCCAACCGAGCATGATCGCCACGAACGGAATCACCGCGCGGCAGATGAACACGAAATTCTCGCGAAACGCCGCCATGGCAACGATCAGGTTGAGGCCAACCGGCGGCGTCAGGTACCCGATCTCCAGGTTGGCGGTCATGATCACACCGAAATGCACCGGATCGATGCCAGCCCCCTTGGCGATAGGTGTCAACAAGGGGCCAAAGATCAGGATGGCCGATCCGACATCCATGAGGCATCCGACGATCAGGAGCAGGATATTGATGCCGAGCATCACCATGCCCGGGCTTTCGACATTGGCCTGCACCAGTTGCACCCAGCTCTTGGCGATGCCCTCGTAGTCGAGGATCGTGTTCAGGCTGTTGGCAATCGCGATCAACGGCAGCAGCGTGCCGAGCATCTTCACCGTCTCGATCAGCACATCGCGGTAGTCAGCGACCTTGAGCTCGCGATGGATGAAGACTTCGACGAGCAACGCATAGACGAGGGACACCGCCGCCGATTCGGTCGGGGAGAAATAGCCGGAATAGATGCCGCCGAGCAGGAGCACCGGCAAGAGGATCGCGAAGATGCCGGCACGCAAGGCCGCAACGATGCGCCCGAGCTGAAGCGGCTGGGTGGCGCGACCTCGGTTGACGCCCCAGCTGTAGATCGCAAAAAGCCCGGTCAGGAGCAGCCCCGGCCCGATCCCGCCAATGAACAGGTGGGTGACCGAGGTCTCTGTCGCCAGCCCATACAAGATCATGGGAATCGACGGCGGAATCATGATGCCGAGGGTGCCGGCCGAACAGATCACGCCGATGGCGAAGGAGCGGTCGTATCCGGCCTTGAGCAGGCCGGGATACATGATCGTGCCGATCGCCAGCATGGTCACGATCGACGAGCCCGAGATCGCCGCAAAGACGGCACAGGCGAGGACCGCGGAAATGGCCAGACCGCCCGGAATCGGCGTCGTCAGGGCGATCATGACATCGATCAGCCGCTGCGCTATCGAGCCCCGGGTCATCAGCGCGCCGGCAAGGACGAACATCGGGATCGCCAGCAGGATCTCGCGATCCACTGTGAACCACATGTCCTGGACCAGGTACTCCACCGAGCTGTTGGAGGCGAAGAAGTGGTGGATGTAGGCGGTCGCGGCGGCAAGAACGAGCACGACCGGCTGACGCAGGAACAGCAGGCCGACAACCATCACGCCGAACACCGCGACCTTCGGCGACGCAATGCCCAGGAGTCCGCAAACGGCGATCGCCAGCAGCACGGCAATCGGCAGGGCCGCGCGGCCACCGATGAGCCTCGCGGCCATCAGTGCACTTCCACTTCGGCCGGGCGCAGCGCCGGGCAAATGGCGAAGCACAGAAACTTGAAGGCCGAAGCCAGAAAGATGTACGGCAGCACGAGCTGGAACGGCCAGAGCTTTGCATAGAAGAGCAGGTCGACTTCGCCGAGACGCAGGCTGCTCAGTACATACTTTGCCGCGAACCAGCCGAGGATCCCGCAAAGAACGGCCGAAGTGACGTCACCGAGGCGGCTCATGGTGGGGTGCCAGTCGACCGGGAACAGCCGATCGACCGCAGAGACGCGCAGATGGCCGCCGGTCTGCACAACCACGGAAAAGCCGAGCAAGCCCGCGATGGCATTGCAGTAGACCGCAAACTTCTGCGCACCGAAGATTCCGCGGCCGAACGCCTCGCGCGCGAAGACGTCGGAGAACAGCGCAGCCGCGACAAACAGCAACGCGGTGCATGTGACGACGAGTTCTGCCCGAACCAGCCACGTCAACGCCCTGCCGAGAACCGATTGCCCTCTGCCGCCGGATCGCATGTCCGCGTTTCCCCACCCACTCAACAGCTTCTTGTTGATTGAATGGTCATTCAATAACCACTCGCTGTCAATGCGGGGAGGCGCGGGCCCACATCGCGATCTTCCTCGAGAACAACCTTCGCTTCTTCGAGAACTGCTGCGGCGCGCGACGCGGCGACAGCGTCCGGGCAGACGGCCACTGACAGGGGTGCGGAGCCGGATGTGGCGCGTCCTTGTTGTTCCTCGGCGCATGGCGAAGGATACTCCCCTCGCTTTCAACGGCGCTGGGGCCCATGCAGAAGTTCATCCACATCACCGACACCCATTTCGTCCCACCTGGCAGCTTGCTGTACGGCCTCAATCCGCTCGACCGGCTGGCGCTTTGCGTCGCCGACGTGAACAAGCATCACGCCGATGCGAGCTTCGCCATCCTCACCGGCGATCTGGCGCACAAAGGCCAGCCCGAAGCGTACGACGCCCTGAAGCGGGAGCTCGACAAGCTCGTCATGCCCTACCACCTGCTGGTCGGAAATCACGACGACCGCGCCAACTTCCGCACGACCTTTCCGCAGGCCAAGGCCGACGCCAACGGCTTCATCCAGTACACTCTCGAGATGGGCGAAGGCGTGCTCGGCATCTGCCTCGACACCAACGAGCCCGGGATGCCCTGGGGCACGTTCTGCGCCACGCGCGCGGCCTGGCTGAAGGAAACGCTCGACCGAACCGGCGACCGGCCGGTGATCATCTTCATGCATCATCCGCCCTTCAAGGTGCGTCTGAAGCGCATGGACGACATCTCGCTGCTCGAGCCGGGGCACTTCATCGAGGCGGTCGCCGGGAAGCGCAACATCCGCCACCTCTTCTTCGGCCACCTGCATCGGCCGCTGGCGGGAAGCTGGCGCGGCATCCCGATCTCGACCTTGCGCGCCACAAGCCACCAGGTGGCGCTCGACTTCGTCATCGAAGGCCGCATTCCGGGCAGCCACGAACCACCGGCATATGGCGTGGTGCTGCTCGAACCCGACCAGATGATCGTGCATATGCACGACTACCTCGATCGGACGAACACCTTCCTGCTCTAGGCGATCATCCGTACCTGGCGCGCAGCAGCCGGGCCGCCTCGGCCTCGGCCTTCAGCTTGAGATAGACTTCGTCGGTGTCGACCTTCGCGGCCGACCCGGGCGCGAAGCCGCAATCGGGGTTGAGCGTGATGCGGTTCCTGTCGATACGCGCCAGCGCCCGCTCGACCCGCTGCGCAATCATCGGCGCAGTCTGCGGCTCGCCCGGCGTGACATCGACGACGCCCAGTCCGAGCTCGAAATCCTCGCGCAACCGCGACAGGCTCTCGAGATCGTCGGCTCCGGCGGCTGTGAACTCCATCGTGAGGTGCTGCACCTTCAATCGGTTGAGCTGCGGCAGGATCGGTCCGTAGGTCCCGGCATGGTGCTTCTCGCCGCGCACCCGGGCGCCGGCCCGGCGGCAGAGGTGAACGGCGAACTTGACGCCGTCGAAGCCCGCCACGATCTGGTTGATCATGTCGACGGCGAAATCGGCAGCGCGGTCGGGATCGTCGTAGCGGGCACGCACGTCGGGATCGACGAACAGGCAAAGGTGCGGGTCGTCGATCTGTACGATCTCGACGCCCATATCCTGGAGCAAGGCGATCTCGGCGCGCAGCGGCGCCACGCAGTCTCGCACGAACGAATCGCGGGTCGGATAGGCCTTGCCCGACCGGCCGGCATCCCACAGCCGTTCGCCGAGCAGCGCCGGGGCAGGCAGGGTGATCTTGGTGGCGACCGTCGCCACCTGCTTCACGAACTTCGCCTCGCGGGCGATGAATCCCGCCGGCTTGGGCGTAAGCTTCTCCGTGACCACCGTCCAGGGCCGGCCGTCGGTCGGATTGACTTCGAGCGTGAAGCCGTGCGCCAGCTCGGCAATGACGCCGATATAGGACCGTCGCCGCCATTCGCCGTCGTTCACCACGTCCAGGCCGGCCCGTTCCTGCAGCGCCACGACGAAGCGACAGGCTGCATCCATGGTCGCGCGGTCCGTCGCGTCCCATTCGGCCTTCTCTATCAGCTCGCGCACCACCAAGGGGCGCGGGATCGAGCCGACGATGGATGCGGGAAACAACGGCAAGGATTTCATCGAGGCCGCCACAAGGTCTGCGCCAGGTTCATGTCTTCCTGCGTGTCGATCTCACGGTAGTGCCCCGGCGTGTCGACGTGGCCGAACGCGATGCCCTGCTCGATCATGTCCTGGAACATGTGGATCAGATACGCCTTCTGGAACGAGACGGCCTCGCGATAGGGCCTGTCCCAGAATTCAGCCTTGCGCCGGTGATAGAAGTCGCGGAACCGGCGCGCGCCCTCCGCGCCGAACTTCGCGACGCCGATGAACTCGCCGGTAGCGTCATCGTAGGGAATGCCGCGATGGATCTTCACGACCTTGCCGCCCGCGGTTATCGCCTTCTCGGCATCGTGCGGCGGGTGCTGGGTGCGTGGTTTGTAGTGCTCGCGCCAATCCGTATCGATGCCGAGCGTCAGCTCGTCACGGGAGTTGACCAAGCCGTGCACGACCTCGCGCGTGAACAGGATGTCGGAGTAGGCGGCGACGAACGGCCGGTCCATCAGGTCTTCCGCGCACATCAGCGAGACCAGGATGTTGTTGTCCGGCCAGTCGCGATTCTCGCGGAACCGGAAGTGCGGATAGTCGCGCTTCACCGTCCCGATCCGATATCCGCCGATGAAGCAGATCTCATCGCATCCGCCGCCCCGCAGCGCCTCTACCGTCCAGTCGAGGATGCGCTTGCCCTGGATTTCGGCATAGCACTTGGGAGCATTCTCGGTCGTGGGCATCAGCCGGCTGCCTCGGCCGGCCCCGATAATGATGGCTCGCATCAGAATCGCTTGGCCGCGATGACGCGGGCGCTGAGCTCGAGCTTGGCAATCGAGCGGCGAGCGTCGCCGAGCGCGCAACACGACACGAGGGTGTCGATCAGGGCGAGCTGGGCGACGCGGCTGCTCATGGCCTCGGGGCGATAGCGGGTCTCGTTGGCCACGGTATGCAGAACGATGTCGCAGTAGCGCGCCAGGGGCGACTTGCCCATGCGCGTGATGCCGATGGTCCGCGCCCCCGCCTCGCGGGCGAGCTGCGTCGCCAGCACGGTCTCGCGCGTACTGCCCGAGTGCGAGATGGTAACCACTGCGGTCGAGGAATCGGTCATGGCGGCGCTGACCGCCTGAATATGCGAGTCGCTGACTGCCTTGGCATCGCGGCCAAGTTGCAGCAGGCGATAGGCGAAGTCCTGGGCGATCGGGCCGGAGCTGCCGATGCCATAGACCTCGATGCGGCGGGCCGACCGCAGGATGTCGACGGCGCGCGTCAACGCCGGGGTCGCCAGCAGTCGGCGCGTCTCCTGAAGCGAGGCGATGTGGGCCGCAAAGACGTGTTCGGCGACATCGGCCACGGAATCGCTCTCGTGCAGATCCTCCTGGATCATTCGCACCGGATCGACCAGGTCGCGGGCCAGCAGGATCTTCAGCTCCTGGAAGCCGTCGACGCCGAGGCGACGGCAGAGACCGACGACGCTGCCCTCGCTCGCCTCAGCCTGCTCGGCGAGCTCGGTGATCGACATGCGTATCACGTCCTGGGCATGCCGCTCGATGTAGGTCGCGATGCGCCGCGCCGTCGGCGGCAGGCCCGGCGCCGCGTGGCGAACCACGGTCAGGATCGAGGTCCTGTCCTCCACCGGCTCGGTGCGCTTCACGACGGCCAATCGGGGCGACTTCATACTGTCACATACAAGAACGATGATTGAGACAAGCTCAATTTCTAAATGAACGAAAAATGAAGTCTTTTCAACCTTTGGGTCGATGGTTATCCTCCTTGCTTCCGCCAGGGGCGGACCACGGCGCGACAGACGCCGGCATGGCCAGGGAGGACGAGCTGTTGCGGCGAACCGGTTGCGCGCGCGCCAGGCGATACCCGAAGCGACGCCCAGGGCGATGCTTGCCGTGACTCCACAAGCAGCGGGTCTTCAGTCCGCGGCAACCAGCGGCGCGATCCGTCTTGCCGGCATCGAGAAGTCGTTCGGCCAGACGCGCGTGCTGCGTGGTATCGATCTGGAAATACGCGCCGGCGAGTTCATCACCATCCTGGGCCCCTCTGGCTGCGGCAAGTCCACCCTGCTGCGCATCATCGCGGGCCTCGAGCGGCAGACCGGCGGTACGGTCGCAATCGACGGCGCGAACGTCGACGCCCTGCCGCCCGACCGGCGCGACATCGCCATGGTCTTCCAGTCCTACGCGCTCTACCCGCACCTCACGGTGGCGGAGAACATTGCCGTCCCGCTGCGCATGCGCCGCCTCACACGGCTGCAGCGCCTGCCCGGCGCTGGAGTGATCCCTGGCGTACGGCGCACATCGGCCGAGATCGGCCGCGCCGTGCGTGCCGTCGCGGAGACGCTGCGCATCGAAAGCCTGCTGGAGCGCAAGCCAGCCCAGCTCTCCGGCGGCCAGAAGCAGCGCGTGGCGCTGGCCCGCGCCATGGTGCGCAAGCCACGCGCCTTCCTGATGGACGAGCCGCTCTCCAATCTCGACGCCAAGCTGCGCGTGCACATGCGCGCCGAGATCGGCCAGCTCCACCGCCAGCTCGGCGCGACCTTCGTTTACGTGACTCACGACCAGGCCGAGGCGATGACCATGTCGGACAGGGTCGCCGTCATCCTGGGAGGCGAACTGCGCCAGATTGCATCTCCCGATGCGCTCTATCGCGATCCAGACGATCTCGCCGTTGCGCAGTTCGTCGGAACACCACGGCTCAACGTGCTGCCGGCCTCGGTAAGCGCACGCGGGCTCGATCTGCCGGGCCTCGCGCTGCCGTTCGCGACGGGCGTCGCCCCTGGCACCAGGCTTCAGGCCGGCATCCGGCCTGAGCGCCTGACGCTCGCCGCATCAGGCCTCTCCGGAAGCCTGGTCTACCGCGAGAATCTCGGCGCCGACCTGTTCCTTCACGTGGCGCTGGACAGCGTGCCGCAACCCCTCATCGTCCGCAGCGATCCCGCTCTCGCCGGTGCGCTGGCGCTGGGCGACCCGGTGACGGTCGGGCTCGCAGCCGAGCATCTCCTGCTGTTCGATGCCGACGGGCGGCGGCTCAGGCCGTGAGGAACCGCTTCTCCCTGATGCTGCTGACCTGGCCCGCGATCGCCCTGATGATCGTGTTCCTGATCGGTCCGCTGCTCAGCGTCGTGGCACTGTCCTTCACCGACTACCAGCTGGGTGCACCATCCCTCTCCTTCACCGGCCTCGCCAACTACGCCGAGATGACCGAGGACGATACCGTCCGAATCTCGCTCGCCAATACCCTGCTCTATGTCGTGATCACCGTACCGGCATCGGTCGCGCTGGGCCTCGGCGCCGCGTTGCTGATCGAGGCCGCGCCGGGCCTGCGCGGCTTCTACCGCGCCGCCTACTTCCTGCCGGTGATGGCGACCCTGATCGCCATGGCGATCGTGTGGGGCTTCATGCTGGACCCGCGCATCGGCGCAGTGAACTTCATGCTGAAGGCGCTGGGCTTCAAGGCCCAGAACTTCCTGCACGACCGCCACCTGGTGCTGTTCACCCTCTGCGCCATCGGCATCTGGCAGAGCGTCGGCTTCAACATGGTGCTGTTCATGGCGGGCCTGACCGCCATCCCGCCCGAACTCTACGAGGCCGCCTCGGTCGACGGTGCACGCGACGGCGGCGCACGTTTCCGGCTGGTGACCTGGCCGATGCTGGCGCCGGTCACGCTGTTCACCGTGGTGATCACCGCGATCCGCTCCTTCCAGGTGTTCGACACGGTGAAGGTTCTGACCGAGGGCGGCCCCAACAAGGCCTCCGAAGTGCTGTTGCACACGATCTATGCCGAAGCCTTCGGCTATTTCCGCGCGGGCTATGCCTCGGCCCTGGTCGTAGTGTTCCTGGTGTTCGTCCTCGCCCTGTCGGCGGTGCGGGTCTTCGTCCTCGACCGGCGAAAGGTTGCGGCATGAGCGGCCGGCCATCCCTTTCCCCCGCGATGAGCGCCGTGCGGCACGCCGTGCTGCTGGCCGGCACGGCGATCATGCTGGCGCCGTTCGCATTGATGGTTGCCACCTCCTTCAAGCCGAAGGAGGAAATCTTCTCGCCGGAGTTCCGCCTTCTGCCCAGCCGCTGGATCGGGTTCGAGAACTATTCCGAGGCAATGAACCAGGTGCCGCTGCTGCACTTCCTGCTGAACGGCGTGATTGTCACGATCGCGATCTTCGCCCTGCAGGTCCTGGTCAACGTGCCCGCAGCCTATGCGCTCGCCAAGCTGCGCTTCCGCGGCCGCACGACGCTGTTCGGCGCCGTGCTGGTCTGCCTGCTGATCCCCTATCAGGCGACGGCGCTGCCGATCTACCTGCTGTTCCATGTCCTGGGCCTGCTCGACACCTATGCCGCCCTGGTGCTGCCTTTCACCATCTCGGTATTCGGCATCTTCCTGATGCGCCAGTTTTTCCTCGGCGTGCCCGACGACCTGGTCGACGCCGCGCGCATCGACGGCATGAGCGAGTACGGCATCGTCTGGTCGGTGATGGCGCCGGCGGCGATCCCCGCCCTGGTCGCTTTCGGGATCTTCTCGGTGGTGGCGCACTGGAACGACTATTTCTGGCCGCTGATCGCGGTCGGCCAGCAAGACCTCTACACGCCGCCACTCGGCATCGCCCATCTCAAGCTCAACGGCGAGGGCACCGCCTATGGGCCCCTTATGGCCGCCGCCGCTATCGTCATCGCGCCGCTGGTGCTGGCCTTCCTCGTCGCACAGCGCCGTTTCGTCGAGGGCATCACGTTCACCGGACTCAAGGGCTGATCAACTCAAGCAAGGGAGACACGGAGATGAAGAGAAGGTTCCTGATGACGACGGCGGGTGCCGCCGCAGCTTACGCCACACTGGCTTCCGGCCCCGCCGCGGCGCAGGGCAAGATGACGCTCAACGTCCAGTATCCGCTGGGCTTCATCTTCGACAAGGTCTTCGCCGAGCTGAAGACCGAGTTCGAGAAGGCCAACCCGGACCTCCAGGTAAACTACCTGCCGGCCTACAAGGAATATGAGGACGCCGCCCAAACCGGCCTGCGCCAGGCGATCACCAAGCAACTGCCCGACGTGGGCCTGCAGGCGATCAACCTCCAGCGCCTTTTCGTCGACCGCAAGATCGCCGTGGACCTCTCGCCGTTCATCGCCAAGGAGAAGGATTGGCAGGGCCAGGGCTTCTCCCCGTCGATGATGGCGCTCAGCACCTATGGCGGCAAGCCGTACGGCCTGGCCTTCGCCGCCTCGACGCCGATCATCTACATCAACGACGACCTGGTCGCGAAAGCCGGCGGCGATCCGGCGAAGTTCCCGGTGACCTGGGAGGGGATCTTCGACATCGCCAAGAAGGTCAATGCGCTGGGCAACGACAATGTCGGGCTGTTCCACTCGTGGGCGATCACCGGCAACTGGATGTGGCAGGCGCTGGTGTTCTCGCACGGTGGCTCGATGATGACCGCCGACGAGAAGGCGATTGCCTTCAACCAGGAACCGGGAAAGAAGTCGATCGAGTTGCTCGGGCGCATGGTCACCGACGCCGGCATGCCCAACCTAACACCCGAGGCGAGCCGGGCGGCGTTCTTCGGCGGCAAGCTCGCGATCTGGACCGAATCGACCTCGCTGCTGCGCGTTGCCGACGACGGCGTCGCGGGCAAGTTCAAGTGGCGCACCGTGCGCTTTCCGGTGCCCGGCCCCAACGCCAAGCTGCCGACGGGCGGCGCGGCGGCGATGATGTTCGCTACCGATCCGGCACGGCAGGCTGCGGCGTGGCGCTATATGAAGTTCATCACCGGCCCGATCGGCGCCACCATCATGGTCAAGGGTACGGGCTACATGCCTCCCAACTCTGTGCCCGCGAACGATCCCGCCATGCTGAAGCCCTTCTATGCCGAGAAGCCCAACCACCTCACGTCGCTCAGCCAGCAGCCGTTTATGACGGCGTGGTACGCTTTCCCGGGCGACAACAACCTCAAGATCATCCAGGCGATCAAGGACCGCCTGCAGACGGTCGTCGACAAATCTGCCAAGCCTGCCGAGGCGCTGGCCGGCATGACCGCCGACGTCGGCAAGCTATTGCCGAAGTAGGACGAACGGCTCGGGGGGTAGCGTCGCGACGCCCCCCGAGCCTCCTTCCCTTGAAGATTGTCGCAGTTGTGCTTGAGCATCGAACGCCGGTTCCTGCTGTCATGGAACATCGGCAAGACTTCAGGCGACGCCGGGCCGCTGCCAGCATAAGCCATCGCTGAAAAACAAGAAGCTGGCCTGCATGCATTTCACGCTGGTGCCCCCGGTCGGGCTGCCTGCAACTAGCAAACTCAGTAGATTAATTCCGAGTGCGACAGCTGAGCGAAGCACCAAAGATTTGGCTTTGGAAGCCCCGTCTGTCGCACTTCTGGCTCGATACGGCTTACCTTGTCGCCTCCTCCAACGGGAGAAGTGGCTGCGCCGCGCGCTCTTCTTCATCGAGAATTTCTTCGATCGCTACGACAGAACTGGACATTGCCAACTTCAGTGCCTCCAAGCGCCCTCGCTGGAGCCTCGTTCGTCGGTGCGCGAGGGCCAGCACCGTGTCCAAGACCGTCTCAGAATTTCGCATGAGCACAATCAGGTGCTCACCACTTGGGCCGCTGGTTCCCCCCAACCAACATTTCGCTGCTCGTTCGCTCGCGTGAGTCCACCGCATCAGCGTTTTGATCGCGCGATGTGATCCTCCAAGCTCTAAGTGGAGTGCCCGAGCGATCTCGGCGGCATATGCAGACGATTTCTGGCGTCGGCGTACGGGCAGTTCTTTGCCCTTCTTAGGTAAAGAATTGCCCATAGAGGGAACAGACATTGAGCCCCTCCACAGCTAGCGTGTGCAGGTTCAAGGGATGCCCATCATGAGTATCGAGTCTCGCCTCAGTTCGGGCGGGAGCCCTGAACGCATGGCTTCTCCACCGATCACTCTAGGCGGAGTCGCGTTACCAAGGGCCCGTCGCCAAGCCACCTTCTCGGCTGATGCCTTCAAAGGAAGGGCAGCTGAGTATGTCCGTATGTCGACCGAGCACCAGCGCTACTCGACCGAAAATCAAGCCGATGCCATCAGGCAGTATGCGGAGCGTCGAGGCCTTGAAGTCATAACGACTTACGCTGACGAGGGCAAAAGCGGTCTACGGCTAGATGGACGAGATGCACTCAAACGACTGATCGAAGACGTGCAGGGCCAAAGAGCCGACTTTTCGACAATCTTGGTCTACGACGTCAGTCGCTGGGGGCGCTTCCAGGACGCCGACGAGAGCGCCTACTACGAGTATATTTGCCGCCGTGCTGGCATCACAGTCCAATACTGCGCCGAGCAATTCGAGAACGATGGAAGCCCGGTTTCGACCATCGTCAAAGGCGTTAAGCGGGCCATGGCTGGCGAGTATAGCCGCGAGCTGTCCGCCAAGGTTTTCGCTGGCCAGTGCCGTTTGATTGAGATCGGTTTCCGACAGGGCGGCCCGGCCGGCTACGGCTTGCGGCGCATGCTTGTCGACCAAAGCGGCGCCTTCAAGGGCGTCTTGGGCCGAGGGGAGCACAAGAGTATCCAGACCGACCGGGTCATTCTCGTACCGGGCGAGCCTGTAGAGATCGACACGGTGCACTGGATGTACCGCTCGTTCGTCGAAGACGGAAAGCTGGAGCAGGAAATTGCAGACCTATTGAACGGCCGAGGTGCAACGGCAGAAGATGGCTGTCGGTGGACGCGGGGCCGGGTTCATCAGGTGCTCACCAACCCGAAATATGTTGGCGACAACGTTTGGAATCGCATCTCGTACAAGCTCAAGACGCTCAGGGTGCGGAATACCCCCGACATGTGGATCAGGGCCAACGGCGCCTTTGAGCCTGTGGTCGAGCGCCACCTCTACGACGCTGCGCAAGCCATGATCCAGAACCGGTCGCGCCGGCTGTCGGACGAGGAGATGATCAAGCGCCTGCAGTGCCTGTATGAGGCACGTGGGCAGCTCTCTGGCTTGATCATTGACGAGGCTACTGGCCTGCCATCGAGCACGACCTACAGCCATCGCTTTGGCAGCCTAGGCCGCGCCTATCAACTCGTCGGCTTTACCCCGGACCGCGATCTTCGCTACATCGAGGTCAACCGCGCACTGCGCGACATGTACCCTCAGATCGTCGAAGTCGCCGTGGACGCAATCGCCAAGCTCGGCGGCCGGCTTCATCAAGACGAAAAGTCTCGCCTCGTTACAATCAACGACGAGTTTACGGTCGCGATCTGCATTGCTCGCTGTCAAAGCACAGCGGCCGGCAGCCTGCGCTGGCAAATCCGCTTCGATACGAGCCTCAATCCAGACGTCATCGTTGCACTCCGCATGGACCGCGAGAACGAGGCCATCTTGGACTACTTCATATTGCCGAGGATCGATCTGCCAGGGCCGCAGGTTCGTCTTGGTGAGCATAACGGCTTGGCGCTCGATTCATTTCGCTTTGACACATTGGATCAGCTCTATGAGATGGCGGCGCGAGTGAATATGGAGACGGTGCGATGACACCAAAACGTTCCACGTCGAAGATCGCCCAGATTCCACTTGAGAGAATCACGATAACCAATCCGCGAGCACGCAATCGAAAGGCTTTCGATGGTATCGTAAAGAACATCAAGACGATCGGCCTTAAGCGGCCGATTACTGTGATCCGCAAATCTAACGGCTCCGGGGATCACTTCGATCTGGTCTGCGGCCAGGGACGACTAGAAGCATACAAGCAACTTGGCCAGGCTCAGATACCGGCCCTTGTCGTTGAGGCTACGGAAGAAGAAGGGCTTGTCATGAGCCTCGTCGAGAACATTGCGCGGCGCCAACATCGCGCGATTGACCTACTCCATGATATCGAAGGCATGAAGCGACGCGGCCATTCAGAAGAAGCCATCACTGCGCGATCGATCGCCGGATGTATTGCTTGCCTCCATCCATGGCTTCCAACGGCCCGGCCTCGACGGCTACTGGCAGCGCCATGGCATCGCTCGCGCGTCTGCAGCTCTTGGTGGCGCCCTCACTCTTGGCGCGGGTCACTTTCAGGAAAGCTTGCCCGAGACTGGTTCCACGCTAGCGGCCTGCCGAGTGCCCCGAGCTGCTCTCACCGCCGGCGTCAGCCGCCGCGCGTACAGCCTGACACCCTCTGCTTCGTCGCCCGTATCAGCGCATGGGCTCGATGGCCTTCTTCGTGTGTTTGAACCAACCGTCCCACCGTCCCGCACCAAAGCACGGAGGGCCAAATGACCGCTCAACACAATCTGCCTCTGTCTCAAGCTTTGGGCTGGGCGGAAGACGAGGTCATGGCGCTTCTGCAACAAGAGCCTGGGCTCGCCCTGCACCTCATGACCAGCCCGCGGCAGCGCCTGCATTTCCTGGCGTTCGTCCTGGCGGTGCTCCCGAAGCCCGTCCCCGCCTCGCTGCTGCGCGACGCCGTACTCTTGCCCATGCGAGAGGTGCTACCTCGGCTCGCCCTAAATGAGACTCGCGGCCTCAGGCGCATTCTGGGTCGCATCCACGGTCCGGTCATTGACTCCGAAAGCTACTCGCGGATTGCCGCCTTGGTCTGCGAACCCAATACGGCCAATGTCCTCGCTCACACGACTGAGGTCACGCCGGCGCTCCTCGCCAACCTCAATGTGCTGCCGATCGCGATGCGCACCCACGTCATTGTCGACGCGATCGCTCATCTGCCAAATGCTGCCGAGAATGTCCTGCGATGGATCGACCTCGTAGCGACACGAACGTCCAAGTGGTCATCCCTAACCATCCAAGACATGCTCGGCAGCTGCCAATCTCAGGGAGACTTGAAGAGCTGCTTGACGAGGCTGTTGGATGCGTTACCAGCCCTCGAAGCGCCGCCTATCCGCATCACGGGGCGCTCGATTGCCGTGAAGGGCAGATCTGTACCTACAGCATTGCGGGACTGGACGAGCTCACGCTGAGCGTTGCCTCGATCTCATTGTCGAGTCTAGCCGGGCTAAAAGACCGGCTTCGGGCACTAGTGCTCGATGGGATTGATGGCGGTCCAGAGCTGGCAGCTGAGGCGGCAGCTTGATCATCAGCATAAGGTCTCACGCGGACTTGGAGCAGCATCTTGGTGCAGTTCGAGATGCTACTGGGAAAGCAATTGCTGCGATCGGGCGAGCCGGCACGCCCGAAGAGGCTCTCAAGAAGATCAAGTTTGAGACGCTAGGGTTTCATCCAGTTGCTGGCCATGCTCTCAACTTCATCGAGCAGGTGAATCAGACATTTACCTATCTTGTTGCACTACGGGCGACCGCGTGGCTGCTAGATCGCCACCCTGAGGCCGGCGGGTTTCAGTTGGCTCCTGGAGCCAGTGCAAAGTTGCCACTCGATATCATGAGTGTTGTGCCTGGGATGGTTGGGGCGGAAACATTTGCCGCAGTAGATCCCAAGAACAACGAGAAGCTCGCGAAAGATATGCGGAAACTCCGGTCGTTCCCACATCGCTTCCGCTAAGGGAGTAGCTAGCTACAGCAAGGTTCTCGCCATGAAGCAACCAGACCGCTTTGCGATTTATGATGCACGCACCGCTGCTAGTATTTTGGCCATTCAGCTTCTCAATCGCGAACAGTTGCGCGACGGCGACCGATTGCTATTTCCGATTCCTCCGGGCCAAAACAGCACGATCGCGGGGAACGAGTACGAAGAAGGATTCGTCGAGATGTTTCCGAAGACTGCTCTTGTTCAGGAGGGTTTCACACCCGTTAGCAGCGACGCTGCATATTCATTGTACCTGGGACTGCTGACCGCGATAGCAGCTATCACGCGCAATACGATCCTAGAGACTGAGATGTTTTTGTTTGCAAGTGCACCAGCTCTCTGCCGCAGAGCTATGGAGACGCGCAGGCCTCAATAATGTCTTGAGCTTTGGTTGCGATCGCTTCTTCGGTGGACTTCCGGGCTACTTCATCATCGAACCCGCGCGGCGTGCCTACTGCTTCTCTAGAGTGTCTGGGAACAAGTCCAACGTCTCTTCGTCTCGCTTTCTCGAGAGTTCGGCACCGACATTGAAGCAGGGATGCTTTACCCGCGAGAGCCCTTCACCACTCTCGAAGTGGCCCCAGCCAAGATTTGGCATCGGCACGCTCATGATCCACGCCCTACAGTGCGGGCAGCGCGAGAGCTTCTTCTCACGCCGCGGCTTGCGCCCCTTCAGCTTGAGCCAACATTCGCTCACAAAGACCGTATGCCCCGACTTCAGGCGCCGTGGGTGAGAGCTTCTCTTGAAATGCCCCCGCATCATCCTGCACTCCTAAGATGTGACTGCGTTCGCCCTGTTCCACCAACGTCGCGCGAGAAGGCGTAAGTTCGGACTCACATCATCTCTTCAACCTTCGGGCCAGGCGTACCTTTCCACGTGAAGCGCAACACACGACCCTGGGCCACCGACTGCACGGCGTGGGGTACCAGCGCAACCATGCAAGTGCCACCCGCATGACGGACTGACGGGTAGACGATCCCATAGTGACCCGCTGCCCTCACCGCATCGGCAAAGGCATTGCCCGGCACGTACGCGACGGCAGGATCCGGATGCAAAAACTCCGGCACCGGATCGACACTGCGCACGTCGACAAAGTTGCCGAGAAATCCCGCAAACATTTCGGCGTATTCGACCGTGGTGTTGAAGTCGCCAACGTTGGCGAGTTCGCGCTCCATATGAAACGTGACCTCCGCGACTGTCGTTTCCACGGCGAGCGCGGCATACCAAGCACCACGGCCGGGTCCATTGAACCTGTTCAGCCCCTTGGGCTGCCAATACGAGAAGGCCGCATTGATGAAATGGGCGTGTGAGATACCAAACACTAGCTCGCGCGGGTTCAGCCGGTCGGCACCAGTCTCCTGTGCCACGAGCCGGCCGCTGGTCGCGCCCTCGATTTCCGCCAAGTCCTCAAAATCGCCTTCCTCTACGAGCTTCGAGAGAACCGGCGCGCGCAAGCGAGCGCTCGCGACGAGCCTAACGGTCCGATCGAAGTTGAAGTGTGAGACGAACGAGGCGATCTCCACTACAGACCGCCCCGCAGTGCATCGACGTGGCGGCGAACCTCCAGCATCATGGGAATGCCCCGCTCAATCATCGCTTCGATCGGCGTGCAGTTCTCAAAGAGCGGCCCCTTGTTGCGGAGCCGAACCCAGCGATCCGCCATGTCATCGGAAAACAGCAGATGCAGGCCCTTGAAGACGCCTACCATAGCCGAGACGCGGGTCAGTTGGTCTTGCGAGAGCGCGCTATCCCACCTTCCTGCATTCATGCGATCCCAAGTGCTGGCAGATACGCCAAGCAGGGCGCTCATCTCCTCGCCCTTCAAATTCCACCGCTTAGCGAGCTGCTTGATCGCTCTAATCGCTGCGGGCGTCAGCCGCTTACGATCAGCTTCCGCGGCAAACGTCTGGGGAAAGGGCGATCCAGCCGCTAGGCCTGAAGTCTTGATGGTTTTTGGAACAGCCATAACATGCTCCGTTAATTGACGCCTAATGTAGCGTCAAATGACGCACTTTCAATCCCCGGGGGGCGATTTCTTAACTCATTGAAATTATGCAAGAATTAGTGTGGTCAGGGCTCTAGTGCACACCGCCTGCCCTAAGAAAGTGGACCAATGACTGCCGAGACGTTTGGCCGAACGATCCAACTCTTTCTCGTCGACGGAACGCCCAACGGTCTCCGGAAGGCGACAATCCACGGTTGGACTGGGCTGATATTTGTCGCGACGGCCACGACATTCGCGGCCCTCACTGCACGACCCGAGCTCGACCGCACAGGCGTCTACATTCTCTCAGGCCCTGATCCGGATGCCGTTGGCGGGACGCGTGTCTATGTGGGCTCGGCCAATATTGTGAAGGAGCGGATCAAGCAAAGCGCGGTCCAACGTGACTTCTGGGAGACGGCTATCGCAGTCACGACGAGCGACGACGATCTCTCAAAAGGCCATGTTGAATACCTTGAAGCACGGCTGATCGAGTTAGGACACGCCGCTAATCGCGCCTCCTTTGCCAACGGTTCCAACCCCGACAGTGTTCGCCGACGTCTGCCTGAAGCTGACCAGGCAAACATGGAGCAGTTTCTCGCTAATCTGAAAGTCATTCTGCCGGTGATCGGCCTCGACATCCTGAAGCCGCAGCCTCGCGCGGTCGCGTTGGCCAACACGCCGATTGCAACACGGACGATTGGCGATGCCACTTTCGAGATTAGGCACCGTTCTGGTGTTTCCGCCCAGGCAGTGGAAGAGGATGGTGAATTCGTGGTCCTGGAGGGCTCACATGCCCTTAAAGACACCGGTTACGCCATGCAGAGCTATGCGAACCTCAAACAGAATCTCGTCTCCACCGGCATCCTGACGCCGACTTCTGATGGGAAGTACGTCTTTGCGAAGCCGTACAGCTTCGCCAGCCCTTCAGCGGCAGCCGCCGTCGTTCTAGATCGCAATTCCAACGGCCGACTAGAATGGAAAGTGAGAGGCGAACGACGCAGCTATCAAGAATGGCAGCAGGCTCACATCGAAGCCGGGAGTTGATGCTGCCCTGGCCGTAGCTGGCGCCATCAACGGCAGACCAGACACTGGCGAACTCATAGCATTTTGGGCTTTCATCCATGAGTATCCAGCAGGGCCTTCATCCTGTGAAAGATGCGCAGTCTCTTGTCGAGATCGTTCAGCCGCCAGAATAGC
>CAYRBQ010000007.1:0-22202 GCA_964422305.1 uncultured Reyranella sp.
GGAGAAGATCGCCTTCCTTCCCCCGTCTGCGGGGGAAGGTGGCGCGTAGCGCCGGAAGGGGGTCATCGCTACTCCAGCTTCACGCCCGAGGCTTTCACGATTTCGGCCCAGCGCGCGCGCTCCTTGGGGATGAAGGCCGTGAACTCGGCGACCGGGTTTCCGACCAGCCGCACGCCGCGGCCGGCGAACTGCTCGACCAGCTTGGGGTCTTTCAGGATCTTCGAGGTCTCGGCGTTCAGCCGGTCGACGATCGCCTTCGGTGTCCCCGCAGGCGCCACCAGCGCGAACCACGACGAGGCCTCGAAGCCCGGCAGCCCCGCCTCCGTGGCGGTCGGCACCTCGGGCAGGATCGGCAGGCGGTGAGGTGCGGCCCAGGCGAGCGCCGTCAGCGCGCCGCTCTTGACGTGGCCCACGACCAGCGGCGGGTTGTCGACCAGCCCGTCGATCTGGCCCGCCAGCAGGTCCTGCACCGCAGGAGCGGCGCCCTTGTAGGGCACGTGCGCCAGCTTGATCTTGGCGGCCTGCTCCAGCAGCACGATGGCGAGGTGCGTCGTGGTGCCGTTGCCGGCCGAGCCGAAGTTAAGCTTGCCGGGCTCGGCCTTGGCCTTGTCGATCAGCGCCTTCAGGGTCTTCAGCCCGGTCTTCGGGTTGACCACGACGATGTTGGGCATGTCGCCTACCACGGTGATTGGCGCGAAGGCCTTGTCCGGGTCGAACGGCATCTTGGCGTACAGGAACTCGTTGATCGTCAGGATGCCGGCCGAGGCCAGCAGCAGCGTATGACCGTCGGGATCGGACTTGGCCACGATCTCGGCGCCCACGTTCCCGCCGGCGCCCGGCTTGTTGTCGATGATGACCTGCTGGCCCAGCGCCTCCTGCAGGCCGGGCTGGATCGCCCGCGCCAGCACGTCGGCGACGCCGCCCGGTGGGAACGGCGCCACGATGCGCACCGGCTTGCCGGGCCAGGTCTGAGCCCCGGCGGCCGTCGAAAGCAGGACGCCGAGCATCGCGATCAGAACGCTTGTGCGCTTCATTGTTTCCTCCCGTGTCGTTGGGAGGAGCTTAGCCTCCGATCGTCACGCCCGCATCGGCAATGATGGTCTGGCCGGTGATGAAGGCGCCGGCCTTGCCGGCCAGCATGACGGCGATGCCGCCGATGTCGTCGGGCTCGCCGATGCGGCGCAGCGGCGCCGACTGCAGGCGCTTCTCGAGATACTTGGGATCGTCCCACAGCGCCTTGGCGAAGTCGGTCTTCACCAGGCCCGGCGCGATGGTGTTCACGCGGATGTTGTCCGGCCCGTATTCCAGCGCGAGGTTGCGGGCGAGCTGCATGTCGGCGGCCTTGGAGATGCAGTAGGCGCCGATCACCGGCGAACCGCGCACGCCGCCGATCGAGGAGACGATGATGATCGAGCCGTCCTTCTTCGCCCGCATGTCGGGCAGGCAGAGGTTCACCAGCCACATGTTGGAGAGGATGTTGTTGTGCATCACCTTCATGAAGACGTCGTCGGGCAGTTTCTCGTTCGGCCCGTAGTACGGGTTCGATGCCGCGTTGCAGACCAGCACATCCACCGGACCGAGCTGCTTCTTCGTCTCGGCGACCAGCTTCTCGACCTGCGCCTTGTCGGAGATGTTGCAGGGGATCACGGTCGCATGGCCGCCGGCTGCCCGGATCTCAGCCGCCGCCTCCTCGCAGACCGGCGCCTTGCGCGAGGACACCACGACCTTGGCGCCGGCGAGCGCCAGGTGCATGGCGATCGACTTGCCGATGCCCTTGCTCGAGCCGGTGACGATGGCGACCTTGCCGGTCAGGTCGAAAAGCGGCGATGGCATTGAGCGTTCCTCCGTTAAGTGCCCTGACTAGATAGCAAATCGGCGATGCGTCGGGTGGGGCCAAATCCGCCAGTCGGCTCGCTGCGTAAGCCTCACGGAAGCCTGATTTGCGGCGCCCGATCGGCCGTCGCTAGCCTGACGTCAGCCCCACGGAGTCCCCATGCGTCTCGCCCAAAAGCTCGCCGCTGCGCTCGCCGCGCTCGCCGCCCTGCCCGCCATTGCCTATGGCGCCACCATCGGCGGCAACTACTACGCCCCGCAGTACGACTATCGCGACTTCTTCGCCGCCACCGACGGCAAGAACTTCCCCGTGATCCTGGCGGGCGATGCGCTGCCCGGCGTCGACCCGGCGACGATGGCGCGCGACATGCTGCCGATGATGCAGCGGGCCAAGCCGCGCCCGGCGCTGACCTTCACCTACGATCGGCCGCTGCCGCCGCCCTCGCCCGACTACCGGCTGGTGCTGGTGTTCAACCCGGCCAACGACCTCAACGCCGATCCCGTCTGCGCCGGCACGCCGCCGCGCTTCAAGCCGGGCACGCCGGGCCGGTTCTACGTCTATGCGATCTACTGCCGCAACGCGCAGGCGATGTCGTTCACCACCGCCTGGACGCAGGCGAGCGGCCCGACCGACCCGCGCATCGAGCAGCTCTTCCGCGAGCTGTTCATGGTGATCTTCTCCGACCAGCAGCGCCGCTACGCCTCGCTCGATCCGCAGATGATCCCGTAGTCGCTTTGTTCCCGCCTCGCCCTGGCCCAGGGCGAGGCGGGACACAGGCCCCTAAAAGCGAATATCTGCAGGCCCCGTGGGAACCGCCGCACGGGGCCGGTCGTTGGCGCAGGTGGACGGGCTCGCGATTGAGCGCGTCGCACCTTACGCCACACGAGGGGATATCCATGCTGAAGAAACTGCTGGTGGTCGCCGCGGCCACCTTCCTGCTGGGCGCCTGCGCCTCCGAACCGCCGCCGCCCCCGCCTCCGCCGCCGCCGGCCCCCCAGGCCCAGTCCTTCATGGTGTTCTTCGACTGGGATCGCTCGAACCTCACCGCGCAGGCCGTCGACACGGTCCGCCAGGCCGCCGCCGCCTACAAGAGCCGCGGCTCCGCCAGCATCACCGCGGTCGGCCACACCGACACGTCGGGCTCGCCGCAGTACAATATGGCGCTGTCGCTGCGCCGCGCCAACGCGGTCAAGGACCAGCTCGTCCGCGAGGGCGTGCCGGCCACGGCCATCCAGGTCAGCGGCCGCGGCGAGGAAGGCCTCCTCGTACAGACCGGCGACAACGTCCGCGAGCCGCAGAATCGCCGTGTCGAGATCTCGGTCGGCGGCATGATGCAGCAGACCACCACCACGGTGTTCTCGGATCCGGCCTCCTACTGCAAGGCGCTGTCGGACAAGTGGCGCCAGTACCGCACCTCGGTGATCCAGTCGCCGGAATCGGCCGCCATCGCCAAGTGCGAGCAGGGCAACTACGCCGAGGGCATCCCCGTCCTCGAGGACGGGCTGATCAAGGCGAAGATCCCGCTGCCGGCGCCCGGCTACCGCTGGCCCGGCCGGCCGATCGGTCCCGCCTGAGAGCCGAAGCCTGACGAAGACGAAGGCGGTCCCTCGCGGGGCCGCCTTTTTTGTCAAGGGCCCTACGGGGCGAGCGGCGCCAAGGCGGTGCGAAGCGCATTGCTCGACACCTGCATCAGGCCCGAGAACGGCTCGCCCATCTCCAGGATCAGGAACAACGCCGCCGCCGCGGACACGGCCACCAGCGTCAGCGCCACCGCCGCCGTCGGATTGACCGGCGAGAACAGGCAATAGCTCGCGAACAGCGCCGTCAGCCAAAACAGGAGCACGACGAGGATCGGCGTCGGCAACCCGGCCTTCGAGCGCTCGTAGAGCATCAGGCGCGCCTCGGAGAGGTGGATCAGCTTCTGCTGAGCCTGGTCCTGGATCACCTTCTGCGCATTGGTTTCGGGCTGAAGCGCGTGGATCATCGCGTAGGCGCGGCTGCCTGCCGACTCGACTGCGAAAGGCGTGGTGCCGTCGCCCGCCCGGTCGTGGCGACCCCAGACCTGCACGACGAGCTCGTTCACGCCCTGGCGCAGCAGCTCGCGGATCGGGCGCGTCTGCGGTCCGTACTGATCGAGCAGCCGGTCGACCAGGATGAGGTCGGCGGCGATCTGGCGGACCTCGCTGCGCTGGGCCTCGTAGGCGCTGCTGGCCGAGTTGATGAGCAAGCCGAGCACGAGGGCCGCGATGGTGCCGACCAGCCCGGCCCCCAGCCGCACGATCTCACGGGCATGGTCGTTCAGATGATGGTCGGGCAGCACCCGGCGCAAGGCAATGCCTGCCAGCGCGCCCGAGAGCATCACCCCGCAGGCCAGCAACGAAACGATGATCGGCTGCACGCTCTCTCCCCTGCCGCGCCGCAGCGCGGCCGACGCGGGACCGTAGCATGTCCATTGAGGCGACGGGTCCGCTCCGCTAGGGAAGTGGTGATGTTCCCCTCCGACCTCGCCGCCTTCCTCGAGTTCATCCGCCAGCACGGCGAAGCGGCCTATGCCTTCCTCACCGTCTACTCGATGGCCAACAGCCTACTGCTGGCGCTGTTCGCGGGCTATGCCGCGCAGGCTGGCGCCCTGGGCTACGAGAAGGTGCTGGCCGCCTGCTGGGCCGGCACCTTCATGGGCGACGTGGTGCGCTTCTGGGTCGGCCGGCGCTTCGGCACGCGCTGGCTCGGCCGCTTCCCGAGGCTGCAGCGCGCCGTCGAGACGGCGGCCCGGCTCTCCGAGCGGCACCATGTCTGGATGATCCTGATCCACCGCTTCCCGCGCATCATCCGCAACGTCGCGGGCTTCGCCTACGGCGCCTCGACGCTCGGCTGGCCGCGCTTCCTGGTGCTGAACTTCATCGCCGCCGGCATCTGGGCCGGCGCCGCCGTCTCGGCCGGCTTCGGCTTCGGCTATCTCTCGGAGAAGACCATGAACGATGCATTGCAGGCCTTCGGCATCACCATGCTGGTGGCCTTCCTGGCGCTGACCTGGGTGCTGACGCGACGGCTCGAGCGCGCCGCCGAAAGGACGCCGCGATGATCGCGCGGCGCACGTTCGTCATCGCCGCGCTGGGCGTGGCGGCGACCCCGGGGCAGGCGCAGGAACTCAAGGTCCTCGACTCCGCCCCCAAGGCGCATGCCGTGATCGGCCCGCGCTCCAGCGGCTTCTACGTGCGCTTCAACCGCCCGGTCGACCACCAGGACTCGCGGCTGGCGATCGTGCGCGACGGCCAGGTCGTCGAGGTGCTGCATCCCCGGCTCGAATCGGCGCCCGAGGTGCTGTTCGCGCGGGCGCCCACCCTGCCGCCGGGGAAATACGGGCTGGCCTGGCGGGTCGGCGGCAACCCGCAGCTCGACGGAGAGATCCCGTTCACCGTCGACGCGAGCCGCTGACCGTCAGACCTTGGGCAGCGCGCCGGCGATCCGGCGGTCGCGCGCGATGGTCTCGAGCACGGTGGACGGGCCGTCGATCTGCAGCGGCAGGCGGGCGAGGCGCGCCTGCTCCCCGAGCCGCCGATCGTCGCGGATGGCGAGCAGCGCCGCCGCCAGACGCTCCACGACCGGCGGCGCCACGCGGGCCGAGGTGAAGACGGCGTAGCTCAGCGTATAGGCGATCCTGGGATCGGCGAAGATCTCCGCGAAGGTCGGCACGCGGGGCAGGTCCGGCGAGCGGCGTGCGCCCGAGGTGGCGATCACCGCGACCTTCGAGGCGGTGCGGTCGTTGGCGAGCAGCGCGCTGCGCGTGTCGAGGGCGGCGATGTCGACACGCCGCGTGCGCAGGAGGTCGAGCGCCTCTCGGCCGCTCGCGACCTCCCGCACCTCGAAAGACAACCGCGCCCGCTCCTCGACGAGGCCGAGCGCCATGCCGAGGGTCGAGCGCGAGCCCGTCGTGGCGGCGCGCAGGGAGCGCGAGCGCGCGGCCGTCAGCAGCCTGTCCCAACTGTCGATGCCGGACACGGTGCTGGCGACGATCGCCGCCGACATGCCTCGCGTGATCTTGGCGACCGGCTGCAGTCCGTTCGGCAGGTTTCCCTGCGCGTCCTGCAGGACGAGGTTCAGCACCTCGGCGATCAGCAGGGTGTGGCCGTCCGGCTCGCTGTCGATCGTCTCGCGCACGGCCGTGCGGCCGGCATCGCCGATCGCATAGTCGAGCTCGACCGGCTGGGCGAGCGTATCGGCGAAGGCCTCGCCGATCAGCGTGGCGCAGAGGTCGGTGGGATTGCCGGCGCCGAAGCCGCAGAGCAGGCGGACGGCGTGCGAGGCGGCGCGCGCCGGAGCGCCGCCGAGCGCAAGAGCGGCCGTCTTGGCGCCGAGCAGGCCGCCGAGGAGAGTGCGCCGCTTCAACATCTCCCGCCCTTCTAGCATAGTGGCGGCGATGACGCCCCCGCACTCGCGACGCACCATCGCCGCCGGCATGATCGGCAACCTGCTCGAATGGTATGACTTCGCGATCTACGGCTACTTCGCGGCGACCATCGGCAAGGTCTTCTTCCCGGCCGAGGACCCGCTGGCCCAGGTGCTGGCGGCGTTCGGCGTGTTCGCGCTGGGCTACCTGATGCGGCCGCTGGGCGGCATCGTGGTCGGCCACATCGGCGACCGGTTCGGGAGGCGCGCCGCCCTCACCTTCTCGATCGCCGCGATGGCGCTGCCCACCTTCCTGGTGGGGATCCTGCCGGGCCACGAGACGCTCGGCATGGCCGCGCCGATGCTGCTGACGCTGCTGCGCATGATCCAGGGCCTGTCGGTCGGCGGCGAGGCCTGCATGGCGATGGTCTTCCTGGTCGAGCAGGCGCCGCCGGGACGGCGCGGGCTGGTCGGCAGCGCCGCGTCGCTCGCCGCCACCGGCGGCTTCCTGCTGGGCTCGGCGATGGGCGCCGCTTTCGCCGCCCTCCTGCCCGCGGATGAGCTCGCGGCCTGGGGCTGGCGCATCCCCTTCCTGCTGGGTCTGGCGGTCGGCATCGTCGGCTGGTGGATCCGCCGCCTGCCCGAGGCCCAGCCGCCGCGTCCGCGCTCCGCGACGGGCTCGCCCCTGATCGACACGCTGACCCATCATCCGCGCAGCGTCTTCCAGGTCGCGGGCGTCACCATGTTCGGCGCGGTCGGCTTCTACCTGATGTTCCTCTACATCGTGACCTGGCTGCAGACGGTCGAGGGCGCCTCGCAGGCGCAGGCGCTCGAGGTCAACACGATCAGCATGGCGGCGCTGATGCCGATGGCGCCGCTCGCCGGCTGGCTGGGCGACAAATTGGGCCGCCGGCCCGTGGTGTTCGCCGCCCTCGTGTCGGGCCTGCTCTTCTCCTGGCCGCTGCTCTGGCTGATGCACCATCCCTCCTTCGGCGCGCAGCTCACGGGCCAGCTCGGTTTCGCGGTCATCGCCGGCACGTTCCTCGGCATCATGCCGGCGCTGCTCGTCGAGGCGGTGCCGACCGGCGTGCGCTGCACGGCCGTGGCGCTGGGCTACAACATCGCCTTCGGGATCGTGGGCGGGGTGACGCCGCTGGTCGCGACCTGGCTGGTCTCGCGCAGCCACATGGATCTCAGCCCCGCCTTCCTGCTGATGGCCGCGGCCGTCGTGTCGTTCTTCACCCTGCTGACGTTCCGCGAGACCTCGCGCGACGCGACGCTGCATCCATGAGTGTAGGGACATGACGCTCGGCCGCCGCACCTTCGCCACCGGTGCGCTCGCCGCAGCGACGCTGCCGGCGCACGCCGACCTGCCGCCCTGGATCGACGCCCATACGCATGTCTTCGTGCGCGGCCTCGCGCTTGCCGCCAATGCGCGCTACGCGCCCAACTACGACGCCTCGTGGCAGACCCTGCTCGAGCTCATGGCGAAGAACAATGTCGGCCGCGCGGTGATCCTGCAGCCCTCGTTCCTGGGTTTCGACAACTCCTACCTGTTCAGCGCATTGCGCGCCCAGCCCGCGCGGTTCCGAGGCATCCCGTGGGTGTCGCCCTCCATCGAGATCACGCCGCAGGACTGGGACGGGCTGGCCGAGATCGGCGTCAAGGGATTGCGCTTCCCGATCTACGGCCTGCCGACGCCGCAATGGCCGGCCTATCGCGACATGCTCGGCGAGGCACTGAAGCGCGATTGGCCGATCCATCTCTACGTCGAGAGCCGGCGGCTGCCCGAGATCCTGCCGGTACTACTGGACGGCGGCCACAAGGTGGTGATCCCGCACTACGGCATGTTCGACCGCACCCTGGGACCGGCGCGCGATCCGGGATTCAAGTTCCTGATCGAGAGCGCGCGGACGGAGCGCGTCTATGTCGTGATGTGCGGCGCCTACCGGGTCGGGACCGAACGCGCGCGGCAGGCGACGCCGATGCTGCTCGATGCGTTCGGGCCGCAACGGCTGCTGTGGGCCAGCGACTGGCCGCACACCGACACCGACCTCAATCGCGTGACGACCTACCCGAAGACGCTGAAGTGGTTCGAGGAGTGGGTGCCCGACGAGGCGGTACGCCGCACGATCCTGGTCGACACGCCGACCAAGCTTTACGGGTTCTAGGTCGCGCCGCCTTCGACGCTTCGGCCTTCCGCGCGCCAGCGCAGCATGCCGCCCGGCAGGTTGGCCACGTCCCTGGCGCCGGCCTTCTGCAGGATGGCCGTCGCATGCGCCGACCGGCTGCCGGCGCGGCATACCGCCACGATCGGCTTGTCCTTCGGCAACTCGGCCGCGCGGCTCGCGAGCTCGCCCAGCGGGATCAGGGTGGCGCCGCGGATGTGGCCCAGCGGCCCCCGGAACTCGGCGGGCTCGCGCACGTCGAGCACGCGCACCTTGGCGAGGTTCTCCTCCAGCCAATGAGGTTCCACTTCCCAGACGCCGCCGAAGGTGAAGCGCAGCGGCGCCCAATCGGGCTCGGCCGGCGCCTCGGTCTCGTTGCCCCCATGATTACCGGGCTGGCCGCAGCGCAGATTGGCCGGCACCGCCTCGTCGATCTTCTTGGGATGCGGCAGGTCGAGGTTCTTCATGTAGCCGACATAGTCGTTCTCGCCGACCTCGCCACCCAGCCGCGGATTGAACCTCTTCTCCTCGATCACGCTGCTGACGGTGAGGCCGCGATAGTCATGCGCCGGATAGAGCAGGCAGCCCTCGGGCAGCGAGAAGATGCGGCTACGCACCGAACGATAGAGCGCGCGCGGGTCGCCCTGCTGGAAGTCGGTGCGGCCCGAGCCGCGGATCAGCACGCAGTCGCCAGTGAAGGCCATGCTCTCGTCGTCGAGCACGTAGGTGACGCAGCCCGACGTGTGGCCGGGCGTCGCCCGCACCTCGAGCGAGCGGCGGCCGAATTCGACCCGGTCGCCGTCCTGCAGCAGCCGGTCGGCACCCGACGCGCCCGACGCCGCGGCCAGCGCGATCTTGCTGCCCAGCCGCTGCTTCAGCAGCCAGGCGCCGGTCACATGGTCGGCATGGACGTGGGTGTCGAGCGTCCAGAGCAGGTTGAGCCCGAGCTCCGTCACCAGCGCCGCATCGCGCCGCGCCTGCTCGAACACCGGATCGATCAGCAGCGCCTCCTTGGTGGTGCTGCAGCCCAGCAGGTAGGTGTAGGTCGACGAAGTCGGGTCGAAGAGCTGGCGGAAGACGAGCATGGCGGCAGTCTAGGCGCAGCTTTTCCGTTTGTCATAGAATGTGCCGGGGAGAGGAAAATCCACATGCGATGCCACCGATTGACCGCATTGGCCGCGCTCGCCTGCCTGACGGTGGGAGGAGACCTGGCCGCGCAGAACTGGTCGGAATGCCCGACGCCGACGAGCTGCCTGCCGGACACCGACGTGACGGGCTTCAATAACACCCGAGCGACCGCGGTCGACCTGGGAGCCGCCCGTGATCCGGCGACCGGCCAGCCTCGCGCGCTCACGGCGAACGGTCGGTTGGGCGATGTCCAGACCGGCTTCGACACCATCGACTACTTCAAGTTCCAACTGCCTTCCGACCTCTTCGAGGTCGAGATCTCGACGCGGGAAACGCCCGACACTTCCTCGTGGATCATGATCCAAGACAAGGACGGCAATCCTCTCATCAAGCCGGAGGAGGGCCGCGGCCGGGACCATGAGCGCATCGTACTTCCGCTGGCAACAGGGCTCTATTTCGTATCGGTTGCCACCGATGCCGAGGTCGCCAAGGCGAAAGGCGGCAACCTGAAATACGCGCTGACCGTCCGCCCCATCCAGCGGGCGCTACCCAACGACGGCATGGCCGAATGCGGGCCGCAGGCCGGCTGGCTACCCGTCGAGAACAGCCGTGACTTCTCGGGCTCGTTCGACCGTACCAGGCTGCGCAACACCTATCCGATCGCCTTCGCCCGGCCGGTGGCGGTATCGATGAACCTCCCGAGGGCCCGACAGTTCGAGACCGCAATCGTCGACCGCATCGGCAAGGAGCGATTCGCGCTGAGTGCGCGCGGCGAGAACAGCGTTTCGCCCGTCATCCTCGATCCGGGCTTCTATTGCCTGGAGGTCGACGCGACGCAGCCGTTGCCCCCGCTTATCAATTACAGGTTCCAGCTACTGGCCGGGGCCACCGGCTTTCCCTTGAGAGCCGGCAAGGCTCGTGCACCGTGTCTGCCGGTGCTCGACCTCGGCAATCAGGCTCGCAACGGCCACTACTCCAAGCCGCGGCACACGGAAAATGCCGGCTGCACCCTGGAGGACCATCACGAGTACGTGGTCCGCGAATGGATCGGCCAGCAGGAGCCGGAAGGATGGATCCGGATCACCCTGACGCAATCGCGCGCCATCGAGCTCCGCCTCTCCAATCTGTACAACCCAATTCGTGCCGAGCTGCAGGATGCGGGCGGCGCCATCGTCGGGACCTCGACCGTGTCCGGCATATCCGTCAACGACCAGCTTCCGCACCAGACCTGGTCCGGCACGCTCGCTGCTGGCTCCTACTGGCTGCGCATCATGTACCTGGGCACGCGGGCGCCCGGCACGACCTTCGAGTTGCGCCTGACCTCGCGTACTTGAGTGTCCTCAAGCTGGCGCGCTCGCCTTGTCGATGGCGGCGAGCGACTCCGGATCGAGCTTGATGGTCGCCGACTTCACGATGTCGTCGAGCTGCTTGAGGCTGGTGGCGCTGACGATCGGCGCGGTGATCGACTTCCGCTGCATCAGCCAGGCGAGCGCCACCTGTGCCGGGTTGGAGCCGTGCTTCCTGGCCGCCGCATCGAGGGCGGCGAGCACGCCCAGGCCCTTGGGGTTGATGTACTTCTTCACGCCGGCGCCGCGCTTGGCGTCGCCGACGTCCGCCTCGGAGCGGTACTTGCCCGAGAGGAAGCCGGAGGCCAGCGAGTAGTACGGGATCACGCCGATCCCCTCCTTCACGCACTCGTCCTCGAGCGCGCCCTCGAACAGGCCGCGCTCCATCAGATTGTAGTGCGGCTGCAGGCTCTCGTAGCGCGGCAGGCCCTTCTCTCTGGAGATCTTCGCGGCCTCGGCCAGACGCGGCGCCTCGAAGTTCGAGGCGCCGATGAAGCGCAGCTTGCCCGCCTTCACCAGCTCCCCGTAGGTCGAGAGCGTCTCCTCCTGCGGCGTCGCCTTGTCGTCCTTGTGCGACTGGAAGAGGTCGATGCGGTCGGTATTCATGCGTTGCAGCGACTCGTCGACCGACTTCCTGATGTGGTCGCGCGACAGCGCGCCCTCGGCCGGGACCATGCCGCACTTGGTGGCGATCAGGACCTTGTCGCGCTTGGCCGGGTTCTTCTTCAGCCAGGTGCCGATCACCGCCTCGCTCTCGCCGCCCTTGTTGCCCGGCGCCCAGCGCGAATAGACGTCGGCGGTATCGACGAAGGAGAAGCCGGCATCGACGAAGGCGTCGAGCAGCTTGTGCGAGGTCGCCTCGTCGGCCGTCCAGCCGAAGACGTTGCCGCCGAAGGCGATCGGGGCGAATTCGAGGTCGGACCTGCCGAGTCTACGCTTCTGCATGCTGTGCTCCTCCGGATGATCTATTCCGCCGCCTTGGCGGCGGGGGCGGCGGGGGCCGCGGGCGGCTGCGGGACCGGCGCGGGCGCCGACGGCGCCACCGGCATCGCGAACGGGAAGTTGGGCGTGGCGAACTGGATGCCGAGCTTGGGAAGCTGCTCGTACATGCGCCGGACCGCCATGCGCTGGATCATGCTCGGGTTCTTGGGCCGCGCCATGAACTTGAAGCGCACGATCAGCGAGTTGTCCTTGATGTCGACGACGCCCTGCATCTTGAGCGGCTGCATCAGGATCGGCTTGAACTGCGGCTCCTCCATCATGTCGGTGCCGATCTTCTTCACCGTCTTGCGCAGCAGCTCGACGTCGGTGCCGTTGGAAAAGGCGAGGTTGAACTTCACCACCGTCCAGTCGCGGCTGAAGTTGGTGATGTGGCCGACCTGGCCGAACGGCACGATGTGGAGCTGGCCGTTCTGGTGGCGGAGCTTCAGCGAGCGCACGCTGAAGCCCTCGACCGTGCCCTTGACCTTGCTGCAGTCGACATACTCGCCGATGCGGAAGGAATCCTCGGCCAGGAAGAAGATGCCCGACACGATGTCGCGCACCAGCGACTGGCTGCCGAACGAGACGGCGAGGCCGAACACCGAGGCGCCGGCGATCAGCGGCGTGATGTTGACGCCGAGCTCCGACAGGACCAGCAGGCCGCCGACCACGGCGATGGTCGAGCCGGCCACGACCTTGAGCAGCGGCATCAGCGTGCGCAGCCGAGACGCCGCGACCTTGACCTCCTCCTCCGAATCGCCCGAGACGTCGGCCGAGGGCAGCGGGTTGGCCGCGATGTAGGAATCCATGCGGTACTTCAGGAAGCGCCAGAAGGCGTAGATCGCGACCGCGCTGACGGCGGCGATCTTGGCGCCGCGATCGTGCGGCGGCCATTCGTCCGGCGTGTAGGCCCCGAGAACGCGCACCATCAGCGCCTCGGCGATCAGGATCGCGACATAGAGCCGGACCAGCAGCCGCACGCAATCCGCCACCACGTCGCCCGCCATCGGCAGCTCCGAGACGATGTGGCGCGTGATCCGGTGCATCAGGGTCTCGAACAGCAAGAGTGCCAGCAGCGCCGACTCGATCAGCGCCATGCCGCGCGAGGCGGTACCGCTCTCGGTCAGCGCGGCATAGACGGCGGCCACGCCGATCAGGGCGTAGAAGGCCAGGCCTCCCATCCACCAGTTGCGCGCCATGTCGAACTTGAGCTTCCGCGTGAAGCCCTTCTCGGGAACCATGGCGGTGAGCCAGGCCGCCATGTCGAGGCGCCAGTGCCAGACGACCCACAGGAGCCCCGCCGCGACGATCGGGATGTAGATGATGACGGCCGCGCTGGTCATCTCGACGGTCGCGCCGGTGATCGGGAGTGAGCGGGCCACCATCCCGGCGAGCAGCGGCAGCAGGACGACCAGGTTGAGGCCTGCCAGCAGGCGATGCGCGGCAGGTGAGGCGACCGGCGCGATGCGGCCTTCCGGCGTATCGGGACGCAGGAAGGCGCGAAACACCAGGTTGAAGCCGCGCCAGTACACCAGCGTGTGCAAGACCAGGGAGCCGAGCTTGCCGCCCAGGCCCTGGGCATCCAGCTGCGCCAGCACGAGGCGACCGGCCACGGCGAGCGCGATCAGGGCGACGACGTCGAACAGGATGCCGCGGAAGAACGCCCTGAGCGGAGTTGCGGCTGCCAGCCGATCGAACGCCCGGAGACGAGCGCGGCCAAGCAGAAGGCGTGCGACATACTCCGCCAGGAGACCGGCGACGACGATGGCGGCCAGCAGAAAGGCTGCCCGGGCGCCGACGGACTGCGGGAGCTGCAGAAGGTGCCGTCCCAGGGCCGGAAGCTGGGCGAAGGTGAACTCGAACCGCTCGGTCAGCAGGGCGATGAAATTGGCGGCCGCGCCGGTGCCGCCGGTGACCGCCTGGGCCGAGGCCGGGAAGGCCCAGTCGGCGACCAGCGCCCCCAGCGCGGCAGCGCCGTACCTTGACCGCTTCATCGATTTCCCCACAAAGAATGGCCCCAGAACCTAAGGCAAATGCCGCCGGCCCGCCAGACGACAGGAGAAACGCCCCGATGCTCGGCCTCATGCAGGATCGCCCGCTACTGATCTCGCAACTGATCGAACACGCCGCCCAGAACCACGGCGACACCGAGATCGTCTCGCGCACCGTCGAGGGGCCGATCCACCGCTACACCTACCGCGACGCCCGCCTGCGCTCCAAGAAGGTCGCCGAGGCGCTGCTCGGGCTCGGCATCAAGATGGGCGATCGCATCGGCACGCTCGCGTGGAACGGCTACCGCCATTTCGAGCTCTACTACGGCATCTCCGGCATGGGCGCGGTCTGCCACACGATCAATCCGCGCCTGTTCCCCGAGCAGATCGTCTACATCGTCAACCACGCCGAGGATCAGCTCCTCTTCGTCGACCTGAACCTGCTGCCGGCGGTCGAGAAGCTGCTGCCGCAGCTCAAGACCGTGCGCCACGTCGTGGCGATGACCGATCGCGCGCATCTCCCCAAGGACTGCAAGATCCCGAACCTGCTGGTCTACGAGGAGCTGATCCAGGACAAGCCCGGCACCTACGAATGGCCGGAGTTCGACGAGCGCACGGCCTCCTCGCTCTGCTACACGTCGGGCACGACGGGCAACCCGAAGGGCGTGCTCTATCATCACCGCTCGACCCTGCTGCACGCCTACGGCAGCGCGCTGCCCGACACGCTGGGCATCGGCGCGCGCGCCGTCGTGCTGCCGGTGGTGCCGATGTTCCACGTCAACGCCTGGGGCCTGCCCTATTCCGGTGCGCTGGCCGGCGCCAAGCTCGTCTTTCCGGGCGTCGCGCTCGACGGCGCCAGCCTCTACGAGCTCTTCGAGAAGGAGCGCGTGACCTTTACCGCCGGCGTGCCGACCGTGTGGCTGGCGTTGCTGCAGCACATGCAGGCCAACAAGCTCAAGCTCTCGACGCTCAAGTACGCCGTGATCGGCGGCTCGGCCGCGCCTCCCGCCATGATCGAGGCCTTCGACAAGGAGTTCGGCGTCGAGGTGCTGCACGCCTGGGGCATGAGCGAGATGAGCCCGCTCGGCACGGTCAATCACCCGAAGGAGAAGCACCACACCTTCTCGCCGAAGGACCTGCTGGCGGTGCGCCTGAAGCAGGGCCGCCCGCCCTTCGGCGTCGAGATGAAGATCGTCGACGACAGCGGCAAGGAGCTGCCGCGCGACGGCAAGGCGTTCGGCGATCTCCTGGTGCGCGGACCCTGGATCACCTCGGGCTACTTCAAGGGCGAGGGCGGCCAGGTGCTCGACAAGGACGGCTGGTTCGCCACCGGCGACGTCGCCACCATCGATCCCGACGGCTACATGCAGATCACCGACCGCTCCAAGGACGTGATCAAGTCGGGAGGCGAATGGATCAGCTCGATCGACCTCGAGAACGCCGCGATGGCGCATCCGGCGGTGGCCGAGGCCGCGGTGATCGGCGTCGCGCACCCGAAATGGGACGAGCGGCCGCTGCTCATCGTCCACAGGAAGCCGGACGCCAGCATCGACAAGAAGGAGCTGATCGAGTTCCTGGGCTCCAAGGTCGCCAAGTGGTGGCTGCCCGACGACGTGCAATTCGTCGAGGCGATCCCGCACACCGCGACCGGCAAGATCCTGAAGACCAAGCTCCGCGAGACTTTCAAGGACTACAAGCTGCCGACGGCGTGAGGCGATGGACTACGCCGGGACGGACTTCTACTGCGACGTGGCCCTGAAGGGCCTCGTCCCGCTCCGCAAGGAATACGAGAGCGAGCACGTCCTGGCGTTCCATCACACCAGGCCGTTCTGGCCGGTGCACATCGTCGTCATCCCCAAGAAGCACATCGCCTCGTTCACCGCGCTGATGCCGGACGAGATGCCGATCTTCCTGGAGATGGTCGAGGTGCTGAAGTCGATCGCGGCGAAAGTCGAGCGCGACCACGGTGCCGCCCGGGTCCTGACCAATCTCGGCCGCTACCAGGACAGCAAGCACCTGCATTTCCATGTGAGCAGCGGCGATCCGCTGCGCTGACCCCCGTCAGCTCAACATCGCACTCACTCTCCTCCCTCGCCTTGCGCGGGGGAGGAGCAAGAAGCAGCGACGTCAGCTCGCCGCCGCCCAGAGGTAGAGCAGCGTCGCCATCGCACCCAGCATGGTGCGGCGGTCGTGCAGGCGGCCCCAGCGGCGGAGCAGCCCGTGGCTCTCCTCGCCCGCGTCGTCGAGCGGGATCTCCTTCAGGCGGTTGTTGACCGGCATGATGACCAGCATCGTGTAGGGCCAGTTCATGACCAGCATGACGGCGCCGGCGAGCCACAGCTCGTCGCGCGTCTGCCACCAGGCGGCGAGCCCCAGCAGGAAGCCCAGCACGGCGAGCGATCCCTGCATGATCGTGCCGCGCTCGTAGGCCGGCTTCCATTGCTGGAGCTGCGGCCGGTCGTCGAGGCCCGACCGCGCCGGGTGCTCGGCGAAACCGACGTAGAAAGCGGCGCCCGTGAACAAGGCCGCGACCGTCAGGGCCAGCAATCCCGTGATCATGCGCGGGCTCCTGTCTATTCCAGCTTGATGTCGGCGGCCTTGACGATCGGCGCCCAGCGTTCGGTCTCGGCGCGCACATAGGCCAGCGTAGACTCGGGCGTCGAGTCGGAGACGGCGACGATGCCCTGCTCGGCGAGCGCCTTGAGCAGCGCCGGATCGTTCATCGTCTCCTTCGTCGCCGCCGCCAGCCGCGCCACCACCTCCGGCGGCAAGCCCGCGGGGCCGGCGAGGCAATGCCACAGCACCGCCTCGAAGGGCGTGCCGCCCAGCGTCTCGGAGACCGTCGGCACCTCGGGCGCCAGCGACGTGCGCTTCGCCGTCGCGACCGCGAGCATGCGCGCCTTGCCCGACCGGTGGACCGGCAGGCCGCTGCCCAGCGTGGTCGCCATCATGGCGATCTGGCCGGCCAGCAGGTCGTTCATCGCCGGCCCGCTGCCGCGATAGGGCACGTGCGTGATCTGCACGCCGCCGGCCGCCGCCTTGAGGCGCTCGACGGTGAGGTGAAGCAGCGTGCCCGATCCCGGCGAGCCGTAGCTCAGCGTGCCCGGCTTGGCGCGCGCCGCGTCGAGCAGGCCCTTCAGCGAGTCGGGCTGCGCCAGGGCGCCCATGAAGGCGGCCGGTCCGCCGCCGACATGGGCGACATAGGTGAAATCCTTCAGCACGTCGTAGTCCGGCTTGGCCGTCATCGACGGATAGAGGGTCTGCGTCGAGGCGGTGCCGAAGACCAGCGTGTAGCCGTCGGGCTTGGCGCGAGCGACGCCCAGGGTCCCGATCACGCCAGCGGCGCCCGCCTTGTTGTCGATCACGACCGACTGCCCGAGCGCCCGGCCCAGCCGCTCGCCGAACAGGCGGCCATAGACATCGGTCGGTCCGCCGGGCGGGAAGGCCACGACCAGACGCACGGGCTGGGTGGGCCAGGCCTGGGCGCGCGCAATGGACGGCGCGAAAAGAAAGGTGGTCGACGAGGCGATCATGGTGCGGCGGCGCATGGCGTTTCTCCCAGTTGTCTTTCTTTGTTCAGAGCCCGGCGGACTGCCAGTTCTCGGCGGGCGTTTCCGGATGCGCGGCGAGACCCGCCGCCTGCACACCCATGATCGCCGCATATTCGTCGCGGTCGGACGCATCGCCGCTGATACCGACCGCGCCGACCACGTTGCGGCCGGCATCGAGGGCCAACACGCCGCCCGGCACCGGCACGAAGCGGCCGCCGGACGCCGCCGCGAGCGCGCCCTGGAAGGCCGGCCGGTTGCCGAGGCGATCGCGGATGGTGCGGCTGGAGATGCCCATGCCGAGCGCGCCCCAGGCCTTGCCGAAGGCGATGTCGAAGCGCAGCACGCCGCAGCCGTCCTCGCGCTTGAAGGCGACGAGCTGGCCGCCGGAATCGAGAACCGCGACGGTGAGCGGCAGCAGGTCGGCGGCGCGGCCGGCGGCGAGCGCGCCGTCGATCATCCGCTCGGCTTGCGCGAGCGTCAGGCTCGACTGGACGTTCAGCACGTAATGTTCGCTCATCGGACCTTCCGTCTCCCGCCGGCTGGACCCCCGGCCTTCGGCGGCAGTATCGTCCGGTTTTGCTGCGCAGGGGAAGATTGCGTTCGCTCCCGCGCGACAGGAGGAGGCCATGGCCACCGAAACCATTCCCGTCATCGATCTCGGGCCCTACCTCGCGGGCGAGCCCGGCGCGATGGACCGCACCGCCAGGGAGCTGCGCTTCGCGCTGACCGAGATCGGCTTCTACTTCATCGTGAACCACGGCATCGCGCGCGGGAAGATCGCCGCCATGTTCGCAGAGGTGAAGCGCTTCCACGACCAGCCGGTCGAGAAGAAGCTCGAGCTCAAGCTCGACCAGCACAATACCGGCTACCTGCCGATGCGCGGCAACACGCTGCGCACCTCGACGGTGCAGGCCGGCACCAAGGCCAACCTCAACGAGGCCTTCTTCGTGAAGCGCGAGATGCGGCCGGACCATCCCGACGTGCTGGCCGGCCGACGCTTCCGCGGCATCAACCGCTGGCCCGACCTGCCGGGCTTCAAGGACGTCGTGGTCGACTACTGCAACGAGATGGAGCGGCTGGTGCAGAAGCTGGTGCGGCTCTACGCCCGCGCGCTCGACCTGCCGGCCAACTACTTCGACACGGCATTCTCCGAGCCGATGTTCTCCATGCGCATGACGCACTACCCGCCGCAGGACGGACCGGTCGACGACGAGTTCGGCCTCGCGCCGCACACCGACACGAGCTTCCTGACGCTGCTCGCGCCCAACGACGTCCCGGGCCTGTCGATCCGCACCCAGAGCGGCAACTGGATCGAGGCGCCGGCGATCGACAATGCCTATGTCGTGAACGGCGGGCAGATGCTGCAGCGCTACACCAACGACCTGTTCCTCGCCACGCCGCACCGCGCCATCAACAAGAGCGGCGGTGCGCGCTACGCGATCCCGTTCTTCTGCGACAGCGGCATCGACTGGCCGGTCGCCGCGGTGCCGACGACCGTCGGCCCCGACATGCCGCCCAAGTACCCGACGACCTGGTACACGGACTACATGACCTGGTATCTCAAGCGGAACTACGACGTCCTGAACACGCCGCAAGCGGCGGAATGAGCGCCACCCTCGCCCGCGTCGAAGCCCACGTCTTCCGCACCCCGATCAAGGAGCCGGTCCGCACCTCGTTCGGCACCATGACCGAGCGGGTCGCGGTGTTCGTGCGCGCCGAGGATTCCGACGGCGCGCGCGGCTGGGGCGAGATCTGGTGCAACTTTCCCAACGCCGCGGCCGAGCATCGCGCGCTGCTGTGCGCCGACATCGTGGTGCCGCGCGCGCTGGGCAAGCCGCTCGATGATCCTGTGGCGCTGTGGGCCGAGATCGACCGCGCGCTGCATGTGCTGCGCGTGCAGAGCGGCGATGCCGGCGCGCTGTCGGCCGCCGCGGCGGGACTCGACCTCGCGATCCACGACCTGCGCGCGCGCAAGCGCGGCCTGCCGCTGTGGCGCGCGCTGGGCGGCACCGACGACTCGCCCGTGCCGGCCTATGCCTCGGGCCTCAATCCCGGCCGCGCCGCCTACGACACGGTGGGCCGCATGCGGGCGGCGGGCTACCGTGCCTTCAAGATCAAGATCGGTTTCGGCGAGGAGACCGACCTCGGCTCGCTGCGGCCGGTGGCGAAAGAGCTGAAGTCCGGCGAACGGCTGATGGTCGACGTCAACCAGGGCTGGGACCTGCGCACGGCCTGCGCGATGGTCCCCAAGCTCGCCGAGTTCGGCCTCGGCTGGATCGAGGAGCCGCTGACGGCCGACCGGCCACTCGGCGAATGGACGCAGGTGGCCGCCTGTGCGCCGACGCAGCTCGCGGCCGGCGAGAATCTGCGCGGCGCCGGCCCCTTCCAGGAGATGGTCGATTGCGGCCTGTTCGGCGTGATCCAGCCGGATGCGGCGAAATGGGGCGGCCATTCGGGATGCCTGCCGGTGGCGCGTGCGGCGCTGGCGGCCGGCCGCACCTATTGCCCGCACTTCCTGGGCGGCGCGATTGGGCTGATGCATTCCCTGCACCTGCTGGCGGCGGTGCGCGGCCCAGGCCTGCTCGAGGTCGACGCCAACCCCAATCCGCTGCGCGAAGGCCTGCTGGGTGATATGCTGGCGATCAGGGACGGAAGCGTATCCCTTCCCCAGGGTCAGGGGCTCGGCCTGGAGCCCGACCTTTCGGCGTTGTCCAACCTGCGTACCTTGCACCTGGAGCGCCATGCTTGATCGACGACTGCTTCTGCTGTCCGCCTGAACCAACCAGGCGCGGCATATTGTGGGGCGCCTCGGCACTGGTCGGCGCGCTCGCCCTGCCCGGCCTCGCCGCCGCCCAGCAGCGACGGGCATTGCCGCCGCTGAATGTCGGTGCCGGCACCGCCAACCGCGACCTGCCGCTGGTCGACTTCCACACGCATATCCAGAAGCGCGCCCGGGCCGACGACCTCATCCAGAAGATGGACGCCACGAACGTCGCGCGACTGGTGCTTATGCCGCTCTACTACGGCGATGGCGGCGGCGCGACCAACGACGGCGAGGGCAGCGACGAGCAGGCCCGCGACTACGGCCGGCGCTATCCCGATCGCTTCGTGCCGTATGTCGGCATGCAGCGCGGCGAACTGAACGGACGCGAGGTGATGCGCGTGCCCACCGACGTCGGCAGCCGGCTGCTGCGGCAAACCGGCGAGAAGCTCGCCTCCGGCGAGTTCTTCGGCATGGGCGAGTTCATGCTGCGCTTCTATCCCTACCAGACCGCTCAGGGCATCGTGGCGGTCTCCGACATGGACTACCAGGTCGACGGCTGGTTCATGCGTCAGTGCGCGGACCTTTCCGCCCGCTACCGCGCGCCCATGGTCTTCCACGCCGAGGCCGAGCCGCACGTCGCAGAGGCGGCGCGACGGCTGTTCGAGGCGCATCCGCAGGCGATCTTCGTGTGGGCGCACAATTGCGGACGATCGAGTGCGGCCGACATCGCCGCCATGTTCGATCGCTATCCCAACCTGATGGCCGATCTCGGCCACATGACCTACTCGGGGCCCGGCGTGAATTCCTACGGCACCGGCTGGCCGCGGCGCACGCCGTGGACCCATCTCGTGGTCGACGATCGCGGCAACCTCCTGCCCGAGATGAAGGCGCTGTTCGAGCGCTATCCCGACCGCTTCACCATCGGCACCGATACCGCCCATGCACGGGTCTACGAGACCTATCTCAATCGCATCCCGCGCTGGCGCTATGTGCTGGGCCAGCTTTCGCCCGCTGCCGCCCGGGGCATGGCCTACGCCAATGCAGAAAGATTGTTTCGCCTGACAAGGGCCGGCCAGCAGCGCTTTGCCCCCCTCGCGACCGTTCCGGTATAGAGGAGGCCGTAAGCGAACAAATAACGGGAACGCCATGCTTGGGTTGATGCAAGACCGTCCGCTGCTGATCTCGCAGATCATCGACTATGCCGCGGCCGCCTATCCGGACGTCGAGATCGTGACCCGCACGGTCGAGGGACCGATCCACCGCTACGGCTACAGGGATGCGCACAAGCGCGCCAAGCAGGTGGCCGAGGCGCTGCAGGGGCTGGGCATCGAGCTCGGCGACCGGGTCGGCACCATCGCCTGGAACACCTACCGCCATTTCGAGCTCTATTTCGGCATCTCCGGCCTCGGCGCGGTGTTGCACACGATCAATCCCCGTCTCTCGCCCGAGCATGTGGCCTATATCGCCAACCACGCCGAGGACAAGGTCATCTTCGTCGACCTCAACCTCGTGCCGATCGTCGAGGGCGTGATCGACCAGCTCAAGACCGTGAAGCACGTCGTGGTCATGACCGACCGCGCCCACATGCCGGCGTCGAGCAAGATCCCCAACCTGCTCTGCTACGAGGAGCTGATCGCCGGCAAGCCGGGCACGCTCACCTGGCCGGAGTTCGACGAGAAGACCGCCTCCTCGCTCTGCTACACCTCCGGCACCACGGGCAACCCGAAGGGCGTGCTCTACTCGCACCGCTCGACGATGATCCACTCGATGATGATGTGCTCGGGCCCGGTGCTGGCGCTCGATCCCGACACCACCATCCTGCCCGTGGTCCCGATGTTCCATGCCAATGCCTGGGGCCTGGTCTATGCCGGCCCCTTCTGCGGCACCAAGCTGGTGTTCCCGGGCCCCAAGCTCGACGGCCCCTCGATCTACGAGCTGCTCGACAAGGAGCAGGTGACGCTGTCGGCTGGCGTGCCGACCGTGTGGCTGGCACTCCTCGACCACTGCAAGCAGAACAATCTCAAGATGTCGTCGGTCAAGCGCACCTTGATCG
>CAYRBQ010000008.1:0-21735 GCA_964422305.1 uncultured Reyranella sp.
CCGCGCACCAGCAGCGCCGCCTGCCGAACCGTGCCGGAAGGGCGCGCGTGGGCGGGGATGTAATTGAGGCCGAGGCCGATGCGGCGGTGCGAGGCGGTGTTGGGCCCGGAGCGGTGCGGGCAGAGGCCGTGATGCATGGAGAACCAGCCGGGCCGCAGCGGCATCGCCACCGGCGCGCTCTCGTCGAGCGGCTCGGTGATGACCTGGCCCGCGCGGTTGACGCTGTTCTTCACCACGCGCGAGACGTGGCTCATCTGGCGCGGCGCACCCTTGAAAGAGAGCGCGTCCATGCAGCCGGCCGCTTCGCTGGCTTCGGTGAGCGCGATCCAGACCGTGACCTCCTCGCGCGGCTCGATCCCGTAATAGGTCGAGTCCTGGTGCCAGGCGGCGATGGTCGGCGAGTGCGGCTCCTTGATGAAGAAGGTGCCGGTGAAGATCAGGATGTCGGGCCCCAGCAGGTCCTCGACCTTGTCGAGGATGCGCGGGTCGCGCGCCAGCTTCGCGGCCCAGGGCATCAGGAGATAAGGCATGGTCCGCCACTTCATCTCGGGATGGGCGTTGACCGGGGCGCCCAGCCACGCCTCGTAACGCGCCAGGCCCTGCCGGCAGGCCTCGAGCTCCGCCGCATCGAGCATGGGGAACGGCGAGAGGAAGCCGTCGTGCCTCCATTGCGCGACCTGGTCGGCGGGCAGCGCGCCCATGAACGTCTCCTCGTTGACAGGCGCGTTGGCCTGTCCCTAAATTCCGTTTACCGGGATTTGATCCCGAAACTATCGCAAGGGCCGCGGATCGTTGTCAACACAGGCACTGAAATCAGGAGCGGCGGCGGACACGTCGGGCACCGTGGCGCGCACGCTCGCGGTGCTGACGGTGATGGCGGAGGCCGGCGGCTCGGTCGGCGTGACGGATGTCGCCGAGGCGCTCGGCCTGCCGATGAGCACGTCGCACCGGCTGCTCGACCTGCTGCGCGGCGCGGGCTTCGTGGAGCGCGACGCCACCGAGCGGCGCTACCGGCTGGGGCTGCAGTTCCTGCGGGTCGCCAGCCTGGTCACGCAGAACACCTCCTTCGCGACGCTCTGCCGGCCGGCGCTCGAGCGGCTGACGGCCCGGACCGGCGAGACCTCGATGTACTGCGAGTACCTGCCCGATCATTCGCCGGAGCGTCACATGGCGGCCTACGTGGCGCACTGCGACAGCCCGCACTCGCTGCGCTATCGCATCGCCTTGTTCGAGCCGGCACCGGTCGAGTGCGGCGCCTCGGGGATCGCCATATTGTCGTTCCTGCCGCCGGCTCTGCGCGCCAGCCTGGTCGCGACGCCCCGCCCCTCGCCGCTCACGGGCAAGCGTCCGTCGAGCCGCGGGCTGGCCGAGTTGATCGAGAGCACGCGGCGCAAGGGCTATGCCTTCAGCAGCGGCGAGAAGCTGCCCGATTCGATCGGCGTCGCAGTGCCGGTCAGGCTCTCGGAGGAGCGGCCGATCGGGTCGCTCACCCTGACGGTGCCGCTGGCCCGCTTCGTGAAGTCGAAGCTGAAGGGCTACGTCGCCCTGTTGACCGAAGAGGCCCGGCTGCTGTCGGGCAGGAGCTGAGCGATGGAGTATCGTCCCCTCGGAAAGACCGGCCTCACCGTCAGCGTCGCGGGACTGGGCTGCGGCGGCAACAGCCGGCTGGGCCTCGGCCGCGGCGCCAGCGTCGAGGAGTGCGTGGCGCTGGCGCGCACGGCGATCGATCTCGGCGTCACCTTCCTCGACACCGCCGAGGCCTACGGCACCGAGGAGATCGTGGGGCAGGCCGTCCGCTCATATGACCGCGACAGGCTCGTGATCTCGACCAAGGCGCTGTTCAAGGCCGACGACACGGCGGAGACGGTGACCGCCAAGGTCGAGGCCTCACTGAAGCGGCTCGGCCTCGACCATGTCGACGTCTTCCATTTCCACGCCGTCCATCCCGACACCTACGCGCATCATCGCGACGTGCTGGCGCCGGCCCTGCTGCGGCTGAAGGAACAGGGCAAGGTGCGGCACGTCGGCCTGACCGAGACCGGGCCGCGGGACCCTGCACAGAAGATGCTGACACAGGCGGTCCGGGAAGCGCCGTGGGAGGTTGTGATGCTGGCCTACAGCCTGATGAACCAGGGCGCGCGCCGCACCGTCTTCCCGACGACCGAGCGCCGCGGCATCGGCACCTTGCTGATGTTCGTGGTGCGCAACATCTTCAGCAACGACGCCTATCGCCGCGACGTCGCGGCGAAGCTGGTCGAAGAAGGCCAGCTCGACCGCTCGCTGCTGGCGGACGGCGACCCGCTCGCCTTCCTCACGCAAGACGGCGCCGCGGAGAGCATCACCGATGCCGCCTACCGCTACGCCCGCCACGAGCGCGGCGCCGACGTGATCCTGTTCGGCACCGGCCGCAAAGAGCATGTGCGGGCGAACATCGATTCGATCCTGCGCCCTCCCCTGCCGCCGCCGGTGATCGAGCGGCTGCATGCCTCGTTCGGGCATCTCACGGGAGTCGGGCTCGACCTGCCGGGACCCGTCACGCGAGCGCCGATAAAGGCGGCGCCGTGATAGTTGTCTTCCTAGAATATTCCTGCTGAACCTGCCAGACTGTCGGCAGGAGGAAGCCCGGAACGATGCAGCGCAAGTGCAATCTGGCATTGCATCCTGCAGCGAAGCCCGGCTCAATAAATCCGTCATGACGATGGTCGCGCAACTCGCGGCGGTGCTGCTGGCCGCCCTCGCCCTCTGGTCGATCCGCCACGAGATCGCCGGAACGGCCACCCCCCTCCTCTCCTGGGCAATCCCGCCGGCACTGGCGTTCGCCGTGATGGTGCTGCTTCTGCTGGTCTCCCCGGGAAAGCGGTACGAGCTGTGGATCGCCTCCTTCCTGATCGGCCTGGCGCCGGGCGCGGTGGCGGGCTGGCTGCTGAAGCTCAACCGCGACACCGGCAAGCAGCTCATGCGCGTGCCCCGCACCTGGGACGGTGCCGCCGCCGCGGCGGCGCTGCTGGTGCTGACGATCGCGCGGTTCGTGACCACCAACCTGATGGACCGGCAGTCCGGCAAGTTCGGCGTGCTGGGCGCCGCGGCGATCATCCTCACCGCCTACCTCGTCGGCCGCTGGCTGGTCGCGCGCTTCTACAAGTTCCCGAACGCGATCCATCTCGACATGCATCCGGGGAAGGATCCCGGCCGGACGCTGGTCGGCTAGCAGCGGCACCTCGCTCTACGTCAGCTCGATCTACAACGACGCCGCGGAGGACATGGAGGACGCTGCGGCGGGCCGCCTGATCGACGAGCTGACGGCGCCGAGCCGGTGATCGCGGCCTGGAAACACTTTCCGACCACAGAAGGGCCGGAACTCCGACGCCGAAGCGCCGTTACCGCCGCGGGACCGCACGACCCGCGGAGGCTGTGTTGACCGACTGCCGGATTGCGGGCGCTGGCGCCCTGATGCTGCTGATACTCGCGTCCACCGCATTCGCGCAGGCCGTCGGGCCGGACCCCGAGCCGTCGGGCCGCCACGGCGACGGCCATGCGCAGATGCACGACATCTACAGGCACTGGCATCCGCCGCTGAATCCCAATACCTCCTGCTGCGACAATTCCGATTGCCGGCCGACCCGGGCCTTCGTCGACGAGGAAGGCCATTGGCGCGCCTGGAACGGCAAGCTCTGGCTCCAGGTGCCGAAGGAGCGCGTGCTGCCCGACAACTATGCCGGCGACGGCCGCTCGCACCTTTGCGAGAAGGAGCAATTCATCTACTGCTTCACGCCGGGCCAGCCGCGGAGCTGATCGGGACGGCTCATTCGCGCTCCGGGAAGTGCACGACCTCGAGCTTCAGCCCGTCGGGATCGGCCACGAAAACCGCATAGTAGCCGGCGCCGTACTTCGGGTAGTCGGCCGGCGTATCGAGGATGGTGGCGCCCGCCGACTTCATCAGCTCGTGCGCGCGGTCGACGTCGGCGCGGTCGGCGGCATGGAAGGCGAGATGGTGAAGGCCCGCGCTGTAGCGGTCGTGGGCACGGGGCGAGCGGGCGGCGCGCAACGCGACGCCTCCCAGGAAGCGCTTTCCTTCCAACAGATCCCAGACATGAAGATCGGGCTCCATCTTCACGCGAACATAGCCCAGGAACCCCAGCAACGTTTCGTACAACGGCGCCGAGGTCGCGAGGTCGCGGACCGTGAGATCGATATGGTGAACGACGCCACGCATGGCAGGCCCTCCCGAGACTGCGACTATGGTCCGGACTGCAACGGGTGTCGCGGACCTGCGTTGCCCGCAGTCCACGCAACCATGGAACGCCAGATGGCCCGATCGCGAACAGCGGCCCGAACAGCAGCCCGAACCTCCGGCAAGCGTGCGGCGAAAACCCATCGAAAGCTGCAGACGCGGCGTGCCATGGCCGACGCCAGGCGTCCGCCGCTCGAAGCCGAGGACGCGATGCAGGCGGGCGCCCGCCCCTATCCCGTGCCGCCGCTGCCGCGCCAGCACCAGCGCAAGCCGGGCCGGGAATCGCGGCTCGATCCGCCGCCGATGTTCGAGGCGCCCTACTGGAAGGGCTCGTTCAAGCTGCTCGACAGGGTGGCGCTGATCACGGGCGGCGATTCCGGCATCGGGCGCGCCGTGGCCGTGCTGTTTGCACGCGAGGGGGCCGACATAGCGATCGTGCATCTCGACGAGCCCGAAGACGCCGAGGTGACGCGGCGCGCGGTCCAGGCCGAGGGACGGCGCTGCCTCGTCATGGCGGGCGACGTCAGCCGCCGCGCCTTCTGCGCCGGAGCCGTGGCGCGCACCGTCAAGGAGCTGGGCCGGCTCGACGTGCTGGTGAAAACGCAGCCTTCCAGCTCCACGCCGCGCGGATCGAGGATCTCGGCGAGGAGCAGTTCGACCGCACCCTGAAGACCAATCTCTACGGCTACTTCCACATGGCCCAGGCGGCGGTGCCGCACCTGAGGCCAGGCAGCGCGATCGTGAACAACGGCTCGGTGACCGGCCTTCAGGGCAGCAAGCTGCTGCTCGACTACTCGATGACCAAGGGCGGCATCCATGCCTTCACGCGCTCGCTGGCGAGCCACCTCGTGCCGCGCGGCATCCGGGTCAATGCCGTGGCGCCGGGCCCGGTATGGACGCCGCTCAACCCCGCCGACAAGCAGGCGGGCGACGTCGCCCGGTTCGGCGCCGCCGTGCCGATGAAGCGACCGGCCCAGCCCGAGGAGATCGCACCCGCTTTCCTCTTTCTCGCGTCACCGCAATGCTCGAGCTACATCACGGGCGAGATCCTGCCGGTGATCGGCGGCTACTAGAGGTCGGCCATCGCCGGGTCGGCGGCGCCGGGCGACTTCGCCGGCTCGTCCACCTCGGTCATGGTGGCCTCGCTCAGCAGCAGAACGCTCGCCACGGACACGGCGTTCTCGAGGGCGATGCGGACGACCTTGGTGGGATCGATGATGCCTGCCTCGACGAGGTCGACATACTGCTTTCGCGCGGCGTCGAATCCGTAGTTGCCGGTTCCGTCGAGCATGCGGGCGACGGCGACACCGCCGTCAGTCGCCGAGTTCTCGGCGATCTGCCGCGCCGGCGCCTCGAGCGCGCGCTTGAGGACCTGGATGCCCGTCCGTTCGTCGCCCTCGGCGACGGCTTCCTCCCTGGAGACGGCATCGATGCATCGCAGGAGGGCGAGCCCTCCACCCGGAACGATGCCCTCCGCGACGGCGGCCTTGGTGGCGCTGATCGCGTCGTCGAGCGCGTCCTTCTTCGCCTTCATCTCCGATTCCGCCGGAGCACCGACCTTGATGACGGCCACGCCACCCGACAGCTTGGCGAGCCGCTCCCGAAGCTTTTCCTTGTCGTAATCACTGTTCGAGGCCTCGATCTCGCGCCGGATTGCCGCGATGCGGCCGTCGATGGCGGCCTTCTCGCCGGCGCCGCCGATGATCGTGGTGGTCTCCTTGTCGATCACCACGCGCTTGGCGCGCCCGAGATCGGCGAGCGTGACAGTCTCCAGCTTCTGCCCCAGCTCCTCGGAGAGGAGCTGCCCGCCAGTCAGGACGGCGATATCCTGCAGCATGGCCTTGCGCCGATCGCCGAAGCCGGGTGCCTTCACGGCACAGCTCTTCAGGTTGCCGCGCACGTGATTGACGATCAGCGTCGCCAGCGCCTCGCCCTCGATGTCCTCCGCGATGACGACGAGGCGCTCGGATGTCTTGGCGATCTGCTCGAGAAGCGGCACCAGGTCCTTGAGCGCCGAGATCTTGCGGTCACAAAGAAGGATGCGGACGTTCTCGAGCACCGCATCCATCTTCTCGAGGTTGGTCACGAAATAGGGAGAGAGGAAGCCGCGGTCGAACTGCATGCCCTCCACGACTTCCAGCACGGTCTCCGTCGTCTTCGATTCCTCGACCGTGATCACGCCATCGTTGCCCACCCTCTCCAGGGCGTCCGCCACGAGGTTGCCAATCGATGGATCGTTGTGCGCGGAGATCGTCGCCACCTGGGCCTTCTCGAGCCTCGTCGCGACCGGGCGCGCCATCGCCGTCAGCGCCGCACTGGCGGCACGGGCAGCCCGCTCCAGGCCGCGCTTCACGTCGATCGCACTGGCCCCGGCAACGACGTTGCGCACCCCGTCCGCGAACATGGCATGCGCGAGGACGGTCGAACCGGACGTGCCGTCGCCCACGACGTCGCCGGTGCGCTCGGCCGCCTGGCGCAGCATGCGGGCGCCGAGATTCTCCTCGGGATCCTTGAGCTCGAACTCCTTGGCGATGGTAACGCCGTCGTTGCACACCAGCGGAGTGCCCCACTTTTTCTAGATCAGCACCGACTTCGATTTCGGCCCGAGCGTGACGCGGACCGCATCGGCGAGCTGGGTGGCGCCGCGCAGGACCTTCTCGCGCGCTGCCGAGCGAAACATCACGTGCTTGTAAGACATGGCACCCTCATTCGTGGAGGCGTGGCCGCAGGCCACACGACTGACCGGGATCGGAGAAGGATGGAACGGCACCGCGGCGGCACCCATGATCTGGATCAATTTCCTCCGAATGCTCCTGCCCTAAGCGCATACGGGGTCACGGCCAAAGTGATGCCTCGTGTTCCGTCAATCCGACCCGATAGCGAGCGCCCTTGAAGCCCAAGCCTTCGAACTCCACCGGCAAGAAGCAATCGCTGATCGGCCAGCTCGGTCCCGGCGTCATCACGGGTGCAGCCGACGACGATCCCAGCGGAATCGCCACCTACTCGCAGGCGGGTGCCCAGGCGGGCTTCGGGCTGCTCTGGACCGTCGTGCTGACCTGGCCGCTGATGGTGGCGGTCCAGTCGGTCAGCGCGCGCATCGGCCGGGTCACCGGGCGCGGGCTGGCAGCCAACATGTGCCGCGCGTTCCCGCGGCCGGTGGTGCTGGTGGCGGCGCTACTGCTGTTCGTGGCGAACACCATCAACATCGGCGCCGACCTGGCGGCGATGGGGGCGGCGGTCGACCTGGTGCTGCCGTGGAACCGGCACTGGTACACGCTGGCCTTCGCGGTCGCCTCGCTGCTGGCGGTGGTGTTCATCCCCTATCACCGCTATGTCGGCTTTCTGAAGTGGCTGACCTTCTCGCTGCTGGCCTACGTCGGCGTCGTCTTCACGGCGAACCTGGACTGGAGGGCGGTAGCAGCGGGCGCGGTCGTGCCGCGCTTCGCGCTCGACGGGCAGACCCTGATGCTGGTCGTGGCGGTGTTCGGCACCACGATCAGCCCCTATCTCTTCTTCTGGCAGAGCTCGCAGGAGGTCGAGGACGAGGAGGCCGATCCCGATGCGGCCCCCCTCACGGAGCATCCCGAACAGGCGGCGCGGGAGCTGCGCCGCATCAACCGGGAGACCGCGATCGGCATGGCGGTGTCGAACCTGGTGGCCTTCTTCATCATGCTGACCACCGCAGCAACCCTGCACGCCGCGGGGAGGACCGACATCCAGAGCACGGAGCAGGCGGCCGAAGCGCTGCGGCCGATCGCGGGCGAGGCGGCGTTCCTGCTGTTCAGCCTGGGCATCATCGGCACCGGCCTGCTCGCGGTGCCGGTGCTGGCCGGCTCGGCGGCCTATGCGCTGGGCGAGGTGCGGGGCTGGAAGACCGGGCTGGAGTGCCGGCCGCGCGAGGCCGTGCCGTTCTATTCGGCGATCGGGGCGGCGATCCTGATCGGGCTGGTCGTCGACCATGTCGGAATCGACCCCATGAAGGCGCTGATCTGGTCGGCGGTGCTGAACGGAGTGATCGTGGTGCCGATCATCGCCGCCATGATGGTCGTGGCCTCGCGCCGCGACGTCATGGGCGCCTTCACGGCCAGCCGCTGGCAGCGGCTGCTGGGCTGGCTCACCTTCGCGGTGATGGCCGCCGCCGCCATCGCGATGAGCCTGTCGATCTGAGGGCTACCCGGCAGGCGTGCGGTCTTGACCCACATCAAGGGAAGGGCCGCAGCCCTCTTCTACAGTCCATCCGCAATACCCACAGCAGGACATGTCGAGCTGTTCACGCCGTGGCTGAACAGGACGGCACCAAACATCGCGACCATCGCCAACGGAGAAACATCATGTCGCTGAAGCAGATTCGTCTCGAGCTGGCGCGGACGCCGGAGTTCCCCAACGGAAGCAGCGTGCACGGCTATGAGCTCGTGGCGCCCCTCGACGCCAAGGGACATCTCGACACCGCGGCGTTCGCCACGACCAAGGCCGCCTGCACAGTCCGCCGCTTCTGGAACGGCGAGAACGACGAACATGGAACGCTGGTGCACACCCGCGGCGGCTGGGCTTTCTCCTACGCGCCGGGAGAAGACGACGACGAGCCCATCTTCCGGCTCGACCGGCACATCTTCACGGTCGGGGACTACGTCACCGTCACCGAACATGACGGCGTCGCCCGGCCCTTCCGTGTCGCCGAGGTCAAGCCTGCCATCCAGCGGCGCCACTGACGGGCACATGCACCAGGAGGAACCAATGCGCGCCAAGGACATCATGGCCGAGAACGTCGTCTGCGTCGGCGCCGCCGACTCGGTGTTCGATGCGGCCGAGCTGATGCTGGGGGCCGGCGTGAGTGCCCTCCTCGTGGTGGACGACAAGAGACAGGTCGTCGGCATCCTCAGCGAGGCAGACCTCATCCGTCGCGCCGAGATCGAAACGGCCTCGAACAAGAACTGGCTCGCCCGGCTGCTGGAGAGAGATGCCGTGTCGGCTCGCGAGTTCGTCGCGACGCACGGCCGCAAGGTGACCGACGTCATGACCAGGGAAGTGGTGACGGCGGGCGACGAGACCCCCTTGGCCGACCTGGTGGCCAGCATGCAACGCCACGGCGTGAAGCGCATTCCAATCGTCCGCGACGGCGTCCTGGCGGGCATCGTGAGTCGCGCCGACCTGGTGAGGGCCGTCCTGTCGCGCGAACCGCGCCGTCCGGATGTCCAGCCCGACGACAAGGCGCTGCGGCGCGCGGTCATGAAGACCCTGGATACCCAATCCTGGGCTCCCCGCTCGGCCCTCAACGTCATCGTGAGCGAGGGCGTCGTCCATCTCTGGGGCTTCGTCGCGACCGAGGATGTCCGAACCGCCTGCCGCGTCGCCGCCGAGTCGGTTTCCGGCGTCCGGCAGGTGAAGAACCATATCCGGCTGACGCCGGCACCGGTCCTCATCGGAGACTGACCGGCATGCAAGCCGACGGAGTGAGGTGGTTCGGCGACATCCGCATGAGCGACCTCGCGGCCGTCGGCGGCAAGAACGCCTCGATCGGAGAGATGTACTCCGCGCTGTCCGGGCAGGGCATCAAGGTTCCCAACGGCTTCGCCCTGACGGCAGAGGTCTACCGCGAGGCGCTCGCCGCGAGCGGCGCCTGGGACAGGCTCGCCGCGCTGCTCCGAGGGGTCGGCGCTGAAGACGTTCGGCGCCTGGCGCAGGCCGCGGCCGAGGCCAGAGCCATCGTCTACGAGGCCACGGGGACCGACAGGATACGAACCTTGCTCGCCACAGCCTATCGCCGCCTGGAATCGCAGTACGGCACCGACGTGGCCGTCGCCGTGCGCAGCTCCGCGACGGCAGAGGACCTCCCTACGGCGAGCTTCGCAGGACAGCATGAGAGTTTTCTCAACGTCCAGGGCCTCGCCGACATCGAGGAAGCCTGCCGAAGGTGCTTCGCTTCCGTCTTCACCGACCGCGCCATCGTCTATCGCAATGCCAACGGCTTCGATCATCTCAAGATCGGCCTCTCGGTGGGCATCATGAAGATGGTGCGCTCCGACCTGGCCTCGAGCGGCGTGGCCTTCACCCTGGACACCGAAAGCGGCTTTCGCGACGTGGTGCTCATCACCGGCGTCTGGGGACTGGGGGAGAGCATCGTCCAGGGCAAGGTCGACCCCGACGAATTCCACGTCCACAAGCCGACGTTCCGCGCCGGCAAGCGATGCGTGCTGCGGCGATCGCTGGGCGCCAAGCAACACCGCCTCGTCTATGGGGAGGAACAGGCGGCCGGGGCCACGCTCTATGTCGAGACACCCGCGGAGGATCGCGAGCGCTTTTGCATGTCCGACGCCGAGGTCTTGGCCCTCACCGATTGCGCCCTGCGGATCGAGGAGCACTATTCGCGACTGGCCGGCGAGCCGCGGGCGATGGACATCGAATGGGCGAAGGACGGCCCCGACGGCGACCTCTTCATCGTCCAGGCCCGGCCCGAGACCGTCTTCTCGAGCCGATCGCCGGCGCGGATCGAAACCTACCGGGTGCGAAGCGCCGGCCCTCCCCTCGTCGAAGGACGAGCAGTCGGCGAAAGGGCGGCCAGCGGGCCGGTCCACCACGTTTCCGGACGCGAGGATCTCGGCGCGTTCCCTGCAGGAGGCGTACTGGTCGCCAGCTCGACCAGCCCGGATTGGGAACCGGCGATGAAGAAAGCGGCCGCCATCGTCACCGACCGCGGGGGCCGCACCTGCCATGCGGCGATCGTGGCGCGCGAACACGGCATTCCCGCGATCGTCGGCGCCACGGGGGCAACCGGATTGCTTCAGCAAGGTGCGCAGGTAACGGTGTCGTGCGCCGAGGGCGAGACCGGTCGTGTCTATCCCGGCGAGCAGCCAATCGAGGTCATCTCAAGGGAGGCCGGAAGCCTTCCCCGCCCGCGCACTTCCATCATGGTCAATCTCGGCAATCCAGAACTGGCGTTCAAGACAGCCATGCGGCCCAATGACGGCGTCGGACTGGCGCGCATGGAGTTCATCATCAACCAGCATATCGGCATCCATCCGATGGCGCTGGCCTTCCCGGAACGGGTCAGCTCGGCGGCCGATCGCGAGGAGATCGCCCGCCAGACCCGACGATTCCTCAAGCCCAGAGATTTCTTCATCGAGCGCCTGTCCGAGGGTATCGGGACCATCGCCGCGGCCTTCCATCCCAAGCCCGTTATCGTCAGGCTCTCCGACTTCAAGACCAACGAATACGCCAAGCTGACCGGCGGCCGGGACTTCGAGCCGCAGGAAGAAAATCCGATGCTCGGCTTCCGCGGCGCCAGCCGATACTCGCACCCGGCCTATGCAGCGGGCTTTGCCCTCGAATGCGCCGCGCTGCGCCGGGTCCGCGACGATATGGGCCTCGTCAACGTGCGCCTCATGGTGCCGTTCTGCCGACGGGTCGACGAAGCCGCCCGGGTCATGGCGGCGCTCGAGAGCAACGGGCTGAAGCGCGGCGAGGACGGCCTCGAGATCTACGTGATGTGCGAGATTCCCAACAACGTCCTGCGGATCGACGCCTTCTCGAAACTGTTCGACGGATTCTCGATCGGGTCCAACGACCTGACGCAGCTCGTCCTGGGTGTCGATCGCGATTCCGAGCTGGTGTCGTTCGAGTTCGACGAACGCGATCCCGGCGTCATGGAGATGCTGCGGCTGGCGATCGTCGGGGCTCACCGCAACGGCCGGCACGTCGGCATCTGCGGCGAGGCGCCGGCCACCTATCCCGAGGTCGCGAAAGCTCTGACCAGCCTCGGAATCGACTCGATCAGCGTCAATCCCGAAAGCGTCGCGCAAACCATGGAAGTGGTCTTCGCCGCTGAAACCCTCGGTGAGCCGAAGGCCGCCGTCGGAGGGCAATAGTCACCAGGGACAGCGTCGGCCGGGTCCGAACAGACGCTCGAAATCCCGCTTCGTGCAGGCCAGCGGCCGGTTGCGGTCGGCCGGCTCGGAGGCTTGCTCCGGAGAGAACCCGATCTCCCAGGCGGAAAAGCCCGCCATGAAGAAACGCGCCATCGCTCCGGCCTCGTGATCGCCGCACCCCTCCTCCAGCCCGATCACCTGGGGATACCAGGCGCCGCCCTGAACGATACGAAGCGGGACGCTCCATCCGAGTGGATCCGCAAGCGACGGATTCACGCTGGCATAGATTCCTGCCTGCACGAGGTCGCCGTCACCACCCGACGTATGGTTGAGCAACATCACATGCGCGTCGAGCGCGCGGTTGTAGTGCAAGGCGGGGCCCCAGAAGCCCTCGGGATCGGCATGCCGCCAGCCGCGCCGCACCGGAAGGATCGGCCGGAGCGGTGCTGACGGGTCGCCGCTCCACTGCCGGCCGGTCCATCTCTCGATCGGAGCGCGCGAATCGCCGGCCCGCTGCCGCAGAACAGCAACCCCCTGCAGGGACTCGTCCGTGTGATAGCTGGTAAAGAAGAGGTAGAGCATCCCGCCACTTCGATCGACGACCAGACTGAGGTCGCCGTACCCGCCGCAGAAGAAGCCGTTCTTCCAGGAACAGTCGACCAGCGAGGGCGGCAGCCGCAGCACCTCCCCGCAGCAGTCCCAGGTCGACCCGCCGTCCCGGGACATCGCCCGCCCGATGTGCGGGACGAAGAGCCCGCCGGAACAGGGCGCCGGCTCCTCTGCGTGATACCAGCCGTGCAACGGGCCCCCTGGTTCCTGCCAGATCGCCTCGATCCACTTCCCAATGGTGGGATCGGGATCGTTGCGCAGCGTGATCGGAACGGCCGGTTCATCGAAGACCAGGTCGCGGCGTCCCCGGCGCCTCAAGGTATGGCCGATCGGCGTGTAGGTCGAAAAGAACGCCACGGCGCCATCGGACGTGATTCGCACGGGGCTGTTGCCGTCGGTTCTCCAGCATGTCGCATCGTGCAGGGTCAGAGGCAGCGCGGCCCGGAAGGCGACCCGCAGGTCCGGCCCCGCGACCGCGGCAAGGGGCTGACCGGTAGTGTCGGTGTGACCGTCACTCCCCGGCATGCCTGAAGACATCAACCCCGCCCCGGTTCCCCGGATCGAGCTGTCGACGGAAGAGAAGACGTCTGATTGCGGAAAGCTCTCTCATCGGCCCATCCTTCGGCACCGATCAGGGGCACGAACCGAACAGGCTCGAGACTCTCGACCAGATCCTCGTCGCCGTCACCCCGAACGACACGAACCAGGACCTGTCCATGATCCTGGTCGGCCACCGGCATGACCAGCCGACCTCCCGGCCGAAGCTGGGCGCACAAGGACGGTGGGAGGCGAGGTGCCCCGGCAGTGACCACGATGGCGTCGTAGGGTGCGGCCGGCACCCAGCCGCGGCTGCCGTCGCCTTCGATGACTTCCACGGAGTCGTAGCCCAGCCGCCTCAAGGTGTCGCGAGCGCGACGGGCGAGGTTCGGCAGGCGTTCGACCGAATGGATGGCTCGTGCCAAGTGGGCCAAGACCGCGGCGGCATAGCCGGAGCCGGTTCCGATCTCCAGTACGTTCTCGTCTCCGCCGAGCCGCAACGCCTCCGCCATCGCACCCACGATATAGGGTTGCGAGATCGTCTGGCCCTCGCCGATCGGCAGCGGCTTGTCCGAGTAGGCGGCCTCCCGCAAGGATTCCGGCACGAAGGCTTCGCGCGGCACCGCATGCATCGCGTCGAGCACGCGCCGATCGGTCACCCCTCTGCGCAGCACCTGATCGGAGACCATCCGGTCGCGTGGGCCGACAAACGGATTAACCCATTTCAAGGTCACCTCCCGAGAAGCATCGCAGCCTGCCACGCCTGTGCGGGCCGACGATTGATCCCGATCAAGTGTCGCCGAGTGACCATTCGGACGTCACGAGCCGGGAGGCGCGGCGACGGGCGGCTCGCGCACATCTTGAGCCAAATCAATCTTCACCAGAGCAGGCGCCTGTATCGTCGGTCACCTGCAGACGGAAGGATCAGCCATGGGCAAGATGATGGCAGCCATTTTCGCCGAGCCCGGCCGAATCGTTCTCGAGTCCCGTCCGGTACCGGACGTAGGACCCCTCGACGCGCTGGTACGCATCAGCACGACGACGATCTGCGGCACCGACGTGCACATCCTTAGAGGCGAGTACCCAGTGCGAAAAGGACTGATCGTCGGTCACGAGCCGGTGGGCATCATCGAGAAGCTAGGCTCGCAGGTCACCGGCTACAAGGAGGGCCAGCGCGTCATCGCAGGCGCCATCACGCCGAGCGGCCACAGCTACGCCTGCCTGTGCGGAGCGCATGCACAGGACGGGCCCGGCGCCCGCCACGGGTTCAAGCCGGCCGGCGGCTGGCGGTTCGGCAACACGATCGACGGCTGCCAGGCGGAGTTCGTCCTCGTGCCCGACGCGATGGTGAACCTGTCGCCGGTTCCGGCGGAGTTGAGCGACGAGCAGGTGCTGATGTGTCCCGACATCATGTCGACGGGCTTTGCCGGCGCCGAAAGCGGCGACGTAAGGATCGGCGATACCGTCGCCGTGTTCGCCCTCGGTCCGATCGGCCTCTGCGCGGCGCTCGGCGCACGGCTGATGGGTGCGACGATGGTGATCGGCGTCGACACCGTTCCAGAGCGCCTCGCAATGGCGCGCAAGCTGGGCGTCGACCATGTCGTCGACTTTCGAAAGAAGGATCCCGTCACGGCGATCCGCGAGCTCACGACCGGCCGTGGCGTCGATGTCGCCATCGAGGCCCTGGGGACGCAGCAGACCTTCGAGAACGCACTGCGGGTGCTGCGCCCCGGCGGCACGCTGTCGAGCCTCGGCGTCTATTCGTCCGACCTGCGCATACCGCTCGATGCGTTCACAGCCGGCCTGGGCGACAACAAGATCGTCACTTCCCTGTGCCCCGGTGGTAAGGAGCGCATGCGACGCCTGATGGCAGTCATCGCCGCGCACCGCGCAGACCTCGGCGCGCTGGTCACCCACCGGTTCAAGCTCGCCGACATCGAGAAGGCCTACGATCTGTTCGCCCATCAGCGCGACGGCGTCCTCAAGGTCGCCATCACTCCCTGACGAGGATCGATTCCCCATGGTCAGCCCACCCTCCGGCTTCGACGGTCAGCCTGCCCCTTCGCCGGCGCCCCGGCGCACGCTGCGACGGGATTTCACCTGGGGGGTGTCCACCTCGTCGTACCAGGTCGAAGGCGCCGCGCGGGAAGGCGGGCGCGGACCGAGCATCTGGGACGGGTTCTGCCGCCAGCCCGGCCGGATCGCCAACGGGGACACCGGAGACGTCGCCTGCGATCACTATCATCGCTACGCGGAGGACGTCGCGTTGATGCGCGAGATGGGAATCGACGCCTACCGCTTCTCGGTCGCCTGGCCGCGCGTACTGCCGGAAGGGCGTGGCGCGGCGAACGAGCAAGGCCTGGCCTTCTACGACCGGCTGGTCGATGAATTGCTGGCCGCCAGCATCGAACCCTGGGTCTGCCTCTACCACTGGGATCTGCCGCAGGCGCTGCAGGACGCTGGTGGCTGGGCCAGCCGGGACAGCGCGTCCTGGTTCGCCGACTACGCCCGGTTGATAGCAAGCCGGCTGGGCGATCGCGTGAAGCGGTTCGCGACCTTCAACGAACCCGGCGTCTTCACGCTCTTCGGCTATTCCTTCGGATGGCATCCGCCGGCAACGGACGATGCGGCGACCCATCATGCGGCCATCCATCACGTCAACCTGGCGCATGGCGCTGCCATCGACGTGCTGCGGGACTACATCGGCGGCGTCTCGCTGGGCGCCATCTACAACCTGCAGCCGGCGCGCCCGGTGAGCGGGAGCGCCGAAGACCGCGCTGCGGCAGCCATGCTGGACGACTACTGGAACCGGGCCTTCGCCGATCCGCAGATCCTCGGCTCGTACCCGCAAGCTCTGGTCTCGCGGCTGGCACCGTTCCTCCGCGAAGACGACATGCGGCGCATCCAGCGTCCGGTGGACTGGCTGGGCGTCAATCACTACTCGCCGATCTACGCCAGAGCCGACTCCACATCGCGACTGGGTTTCGCGTGGAGCGACGCGCCGGCCGACGTGCCGCGCTCTCCGATCGGCTGGCAGATCGATCCCGACGCGTTCCGCGACACGCTGCTCGATGCCTGCGACAGGTATGCGCTGCCGATCTATGTAACGGAGAACGGCGCCGGTGCCGTCGAGAAGGCAGATGCCGGTGGCGCGATCAACGACGGCGAGCGCATCGACTATCTCGCGGACTACATCGCCGCGCTGGAGGAAGCTGTCGTACTGGGTGCCGACGTGCGCGGCTACTTCGTATGGTCCCTGCTCGACAACTTCGAATGGGGAGCAGGTTACGCCAGCCGATTCGGCCTGGTCCGTGTCGACTACGAGACGCAGAAGCGCACGCCCAAGGCGTCGGCGCGCTGGTATGCAGCGACCATCGCCGCACGGTCGGCTCCGGTCGAACCATGACCTGCCAGCTCCTGGCCGATATCGGCGGAACGCGCGCCCGCTTCGCACTCCTGGACGGCGACAGGCTGGGCCCCATCGAGTCGGTGACCACCGGTGCCTACGGCAGCGCCGACGATGCGATCCGGCATTTCCTCAACCGTCAGCCGGAAGGGATCGTCGTCGACCGGGCCGTGATCGCCGCGGCAGGCCCCGTGTCGGGCGGTCGCTGCAAGCTCACCAACGCTCCGTGGACCCTGGAGTCCGAGAGTCTCCGTCAGGCCCTGCATCTCGGGTCAGTCGGCATCGTGAACGATCTCGAGGCGCTCGCCTGGGCGGTGCCGCGGCTCGGCAAAGACGACGTGACGCCGATCGGCGACGGAAATGCCACCGTGGGCCAACCCGTAGCGGTGATTGCCCCGGGCACCGGCCTGGGGGTCGCTTGCTACCTTCCTGGCTTCAGCGACGCACGAGCGCTTTCGAGCGAGGGAGGCCACGCGACGCTCGCTGCCAGCAATGATCGCGACGACAAGCTGATCGAGATCCTGCGCCGCCGCTTCGGCCACGTTTCCGCGGAACGGGTCCTTTCGGGCCGTGGGCTCGTCAACCTGCACGCGGCGCTGGCGGAGCGAGATGATCTTCGGTCCAGCGCACCGACTGCCGAGGAGATCGTGCGCGAGGCGAATGAAAGCAGTTCGGCCCACTGCGTTGCGGCACTCGAAGCCTTCTGCGCGTTCCTTGGATCCTTCGCCGGCGACATGGCCCTGACCTTCGCAGCGCGCGGGGGCGTACTGCTTGCCGGTGGCATGGCGCCCCACATCGTCAGCGCGCTGCGACGCTCGGCCTTCCGCGCGCGGTTCTCGGACAAGGGACGATTCACGGACTACGTGGCACACGTTCCCATCGGAGTGATCGTAAGGCCGGAGCCTACTTTTCTCGGACTGGCGGCTCTTGCGGCCCGGGAGCCGGGGTGAGGAACGCAGACGGCACATCCGCGGTCGGCGCGGGCTCGCTGGGACGCTTCTGGCGCTCGGCACTCGGCTTCGGGCGCGGCAGAGGCGCGTGGCTGCCGTGGACGCTGATCGGCCTGCTGATCGTTTGCGTCGTGGCGCAATTGCTCGTTCAGTATCGGCTGAACATCTGGAATCGCGACTTCTTCGACGCCCTGGAGCAGCGGCACGGAGCCGAGATTCGGCAACAGACCTATCTTCTTCCCGGCCTCGCTGCCTGCAGCATCGCCCTCGCCGCCTTCGCGGTATGGGCTCGCATGACATTTCAACGACGCTGGCGCGGATGGCTGACGGCGCGCCTGCTCGGCCAGTGGCTGGACAACGGCAACTTCCGGCGCGTCGATGCCGGCGGAGACGAGCCTCAGCTCGCAGAGTATCGCATCACCGAGGATGCCCGCATCGCAACCGACGCCCCGATCGACCTGCTGACAGGCCTGCTGTCCTCAGTGCTGACGGCAGCGACCTTCGTGGTCGTACTGTGGACGGTGGGCGGTGCGCTTGTGGTCGGCCCACCGAAGATGAGCGTCGAACTGCCCGGCTACCTAGTGTTCGCCAGCATCCTCTACGCCATGATCACCACCGCCGCGATGGCGCTGGTCGGACGCCGAATGGCACATGTGATCGAACGCAAAAATCAGGCCGAGTCGGAACTCAAGTTCGCGGTCGCGCGCCTTCGCACGACACCGACCAGCCAAGCCGCGCGGGATGCGTCACTGCAATCCGCACCGGTCGGATTCGCGCTCGACGAAGTGCTGCGGAACTGGCGACTGCTTTGCGGACAGCATGTCCGCACTACGCTCGTATCGCACGCAAACACGCTTCTCGCGCCGATCATCGGCCTCATCCTGTGCGTCCCGAAATACATAGATGGTTCACTGTCGCTGGGCGAGGTGACGCAGGCGGCGGCGGCCTTCGCGGCGGTGCAGGGCGCCTTCAACTGGCTGGTAGACAACTATCCCCGTCTCGCCGAGTGGGCGTCGTCGGCGAGCCGCGTCGGTATCCTGCTCCTTGCACTCGATCGACTCGCGGCGGCAGGAAGCCTCGCCAAAGCGGAAGATGCGCAGCCCGTGCCCGGGCGATGACTGTCCGCGGTGATGGTAACGTTTCGGGCACGGAGCCCGCATGGCGGCGGGGCCTTTCGACGGTGGCGGCTCGGACGCGCCTCGCCGAGGAGGGATACAACGAGCTGCCGTCACGCGACCATCGCAGCGTGCCGAGGATCGTGGCCGACGTGCTGCGAGAGCCGATGTTCGCGCTCCTGCTGGTCGCCGGCGCGGCCTATCTGCTGCTCGGCGATCTCACCGAAGCCATCGTCCTTTTGGCCTTCGCGACCTTGTCAGTGCTGATCACGGTCGTGCAGGAAAGCCGCAGCGAGCGCGTGCTGGCGGCGCTGCGCGACCAGGCCAGCCCGCGGGCCTTCGTCATTCGCGACGGTCGACGCCTGCGCATCCCCGGACGCGAGGTGGTACGCGGCGATACGATCGTCGTCCTCGAAGGCGATCGAATACCAGCCGATGCGATCCTGGTGTCGGCGAACAGCCTGACGGTCGACGAATCGCTGCTGACCGGCGAGTCGGTCGCCGTCCAGAAGGGCGTCGGCGCCATACCTGCCACCATGGCACGCCCCGGCGGAGAGGGCACGGCGTTCGTCTATTCGGGTACGCTTGCCGTACACGGCGAAGGCATCGCGATCGTCCAGGCCACCGGTCCGAGAAGCGAGCTGGGCCGCATTGGCCAGTCGCTGCGTGGCATCACGGCGGAACCACCCCGCCTGCAGACGGAGACGCGCCGCCTCGTGCGCGTCTTTGCCGCCGTTGCGATCACTGCGAGCCTTGCGATCGTGGCCATCATCGGGTTGGCGCAGGGCGACTGGCTCCAGGCCGTACTGGGCGGCATCGCAATCGGCATGTCGCTGCTACCCGAGGAATTTCCCCTGGTGCTCGCCGCATTCATGGTGATGGGTGCATGGCGCCTGTCGCGCGCAGGGGTCCTCACACGGCGTGCCGCGGCCATCGAGATGTTGGGGGCCGCGACGGTGCTCTGCACCGACAAGACCGGGACATTGACCGAGAACCGCATGACCGTGGCAGAGATCCGTACCGTGGCCGCGACCTGGCGGGCCGACGCCGAGCCCGACGCGGGAGAGCCCGGCAGCGACATCGCGGCCGTGCTCGCCACGGCCCTGCTTGCCAGCTCCCCAGAGCCCTCGGACCCCATGGAGAAGGCCCTCCACGAGCTGGCTGGGAAGACCACACAGGCCGCGGGGCCGTTCGACAGTGGACGGCTCGTCCGCCGCTACGGGTTGCAGCCCACTCTCCTTGCGATGAGCAACGTCTGGCAGGCCGCCGACGACAGCCGCATCATGGCGACCAAGGGAGCGCCCGAAACGGTCGCTGCACTTTGCCGCCTCGGAGCTTCCGACCAGGTCTGGCTCCGGAAGGCGGTCGACGAGATGGCTGCGGAAGGCGTGCGCGTGCTGGCGGTCGCCCGCGCACGACTCCCGGAAGGACCGCTACCCGACTCCCAGGCGACCTGTTCACCGGAATTCGTCGGTCTTGTCGGTTTCGTGGACCCTTTGCGCGACAACGTGCCGGCCGCGATCCGTGAATGCCGCTCGGCGCAGATCCGCGTCGTGATGATCACGGGCGACTATCCCATGACCGCCCAGGCAATCGCCGTACGGGCCGGTCTCGGAGCCGGAACGGCCGTCGATGGAAGCACTCTTGCCGGCCTCGAGGGGTCGGCTCTGCGCGAATGCATTCGTACGACCGATGTGTTCGCCCGCATCATGCCCGAACAGAAGCTGGGGCTCGTGGAGGCGCTGAAGGCCGACGGCGAGGTCGTCGCCATGACGGGCGATGGTGTCAACGACGCGCCCGCGCTGAGGGCGGCGCACATCGGTGTGGCGATGGGCGGCCGCGGCACCGACGTGGCGCGTGAGGCTTCGTCCATCGTGTTGCTGGACGACGATTTCGGCTCGATAGTCCGGACCATCCGGCTGGGTAGACGCATCTACGACAATCTCCGCAAAGCCAGCGCCTATATCGTCGCAGTACATGTCCCGATCGCAGGCCTGGCATTGCTACCCTTGCTGCTCGGCCTGCCCTTCATGCTGAGCCCGGTGCATATCGCGTTCCTGGAGATGGTCATCGACCCCGTCTGCTCGATTGCTTTTGAAGCGGAGACCGAAGAACAGGATCTCATGCGGCGCCCGCCGCGTGCAGCGGACAGCCGGCTGCTGTCGCCGGCGATGATGTGGTTCAGCCTGCTGCAGGGCGGTACGGCCATGGCCGCCCTGGCGATCGTGCTCCTTGAAGGTATCCGTCGCGACATGCCGCCCGAAGAGTTGCGCGCCTTCATGTTCACCTCCCTGGTCCTCATCAATGCGGGGCTGATCGTCGTAAACCGCTCGTTTTCATCGTCTCTTGCCGCAGGCTTCCGCCGGCCCAACATCTTCCTCTGGTCGTTGCTCGGACTGGTGGCCATAGTGCTGACTGCAGCGCTCACGTGGCCGCCGGCGATGGCACTCTTCCAGTTCGGTTCGCTCCATCTCGACGATCTCGCCGTATCCTTCGGTGCCACCGGCGCTCTGGTGCTTGCCCTCGAGGCCGTGAAGCCCTGGTGGTACCGGAGCCTCCGCGGATGAGCCCGGCAGGGCCCCCGGGGGGGGCCTTGATCTCCATCAAATCGTCAGGGGCGCGATCCGGCTAACGATTCCTCCGGATCCAGGCGATCCGCGAAGGAGGTTTCGATGACCGATGCCAAGTCCCTGACAACGCCGCGCAATGCGCTGCCCTTCGGCGGCGATTTCGACCAGCTCTTCAACCGCATGATGCGCGGGTGGCCCTTCAGTTGGGCCGAGATGCCGAGCAGCGAACCCAAGGCGCTGCGAGCCTTCGATCATGTGCCCAAGGTGGAAGTGAAGGAGAGCGACAAGGCCTACACCGTGACCGTGGAACTTCCGGGCCTCGACGAGAAGGACGTCAAGGTGCAGGTCGAGGATGATGTCCTGACCATCTCGGGCGAGAAGAAGGTCGAGCAGACCGACGAGAAGATGCACTACACCGAACGCAGCTACGGCTCGTTCACGCGCGCCTTCACGTT
>CAYRBQ010000009.1:0-20626 GCA_964422305.1 uncultured Reyranella sp.
GGAGAAACGCCCATGCCATCGGCACTTCTCGTGTCGACGGGCGTGGCCGGGGGCGGACACGCTCCTTCACCGATCGGGGTGCGATTTTCACCGAACTTCGATGCAAGGACATCTGATGCCTGATCAATCTTTCGATGCTAGGACCGATGCCGCTACCGACTATCCCGCATCGCCCAACGGACCCGTCATGCCGCCGCTCCTCGACGACCACGCCCTGGTCGACCGCATCCTCTCCCACATCGACTCGAAGTCGACCGACCGGGGCACGACCGTCTGGTGCGAGCCCGCCGCCAACTACACCTCGCCCGAGCGCTTCGCGCAGGAACTCGAGGTGCTGCGCCGCGTGCCCATGGCCTTCTGCCCCTCGGCCGCGCTGCCCGATCCCGGCTCGTGGATCGCGCGCACCACGGTCGGCACGCCGCTCCTGGTGGTGCGCGGCACCGACGGTGTCGTGCGCGGCTTCCGCAACGCCTGCCGCCACCGCGGCATGAAGCTCGCCGAGGGCGAGGGCTGCTCCAGGGCCTTCGCCTGCCCCTACCATGCCTGGACCTATGGACTCGACGGCGCCTTGCGCCACATCCCCGGCGAGGAGGGCTTCCCCGGCCTCGACAAGCAGGCGCACGGGCTGGTGCCGGTGACGGTGCAGGAGAAGGGCGGGCTGGTGTTCGTCACGCAGGACGCCCCGCTCTCCGAAGGCGCGCTGCCCGACGTGCCCGACGACCTGCTGCCGGCCGACTGGATCCTGTTCAACAGGCTGGAGTTCGACGACCAGGCGAACTGGAAGCTGATCGGCGAGACCTCGATGGAGGGCTATCACATCAAGGCGCTCCATAACCAAAGCTTCTATCCCTACGGCTACGACAACCTGAACGTCGTCGAGCTCGCCGGCCGCAACTCGCGCATCGTCTTCCCGTTCCGCCGCATCGAGAAGCTGCGCACCATGCCGCGCGAGGAATGGGGCGTGCAGATGCAGGGCCGCCTCACCGACGTGCACCAGCTCTTCCCCAACACGCATGTCAGCTTCCTCTCGAGCCACGCCATGCTGATCATCCTGGAGCCGGTCTCGCCCACCGAGACGCACTGGGTCGTCTACCAGCTCGCGCCGCGCCTCAAGCACGGCAAGCCGCTCGACATCGAGCAGGCCCGCCGCGACGCGAGCTTCGTGCAGGATGCCGGCCTCACCGAGGACCGCGCCGCCGCCCGCGCTATCCAGGCGGGGCTGGCCGCCAACGCCAATAGCCACTTCACCTTCGGCCACTACGAGCAGGCGATCGGGCATTTTCACCGGCACCTGACCGAGCACGTGGCCAAGCTTCGCTTGGCCGCGGGCTCGGCCGACTAGCGGCAGGACATTGCGTAGCAATGTCCGGGAGCGTCGAAGGTTCGACCAACCTGCGCCGGGCGAAGCTCGGACCTCCGATCCGCAGGCCGGCGCCTCAGCGTCGCGGGTTCAGCACTTCCTGTCTTTCGTAGCGGAAGAGCTCGGGGCAGGCGGCGGGCGGCGCGCGGAAGGCCTTGAGCAGGGCGGTGGGCGCCACCAGCACCAGGTCGTACTTCTCCGGCATCGTCGTCGAGAGCGAGACATGGCAGTGCAGGGCGAGCGTTCCCGACGCGTAGCCGTCGACGACGAAGGTTCGGCCGGAATGCTCGGGTAGCGGGATGCCGGCGGCGCGAAGATCGGCATAGACGGCCTCGACCAGCCGCTGGTCGCGCGACGCGATGAGCGCCGCGAGCTGGCCGGCGACCGGCCCCGACATCTTGTAGGAGGCCACGTTGGCGTGAATGTGCTCGAGCAGGTGACGCCGCGAGTCCGGCGTCGACATCGGCCGCACCCGCGAGGGATCGGCCGGCGTGGACCAGCCGGTGGCATGGTTGCAGATGTTCACCGCCTGGCGCTCCGGCAGTCCGGCCGACGGCAGGCTGCCGACCGGACAGGCGCCGACATTGAGGAAATCCTCCGCGGTCGCGACATAGTGCCAGTGGTCGGGCGGCCGGCTCATGATGTCGGCGATGAAGTCGATCTCCACCCCCATGTCGGCGGCGTAGCGGACGAGCGTGGCGGCGCCCGCGCGGGCGAGACCGAAGGCCCGCGCCACCAGGGCCGTGCTGTCGCCGCGCGCCGCGCCCGATACCGCCGAGGGGTCGGTCGTATAGGTGTGGAAGCCGAGCTGGCCGCCGATCTCGATCCGGCGGTCGGCGACCGGGGTGGGCGGCACGTTGGCCGACGTGCCGCCGAGGAAGGTCAGCGCGCAGGCGGACAGGCAGACGTCTCCCTTGCGCACCAGCGTGGCCACCTCGAACTCGCGCAGCATGTAGCCGATCTTGATGCTTTCGAGCAGCTCGCCGCCACTGCTGCTCAGCTCCAGCGTGGCCAGCGGCAGGCCGGCGGTCCGGGTCGTCGTGGATCGGAGTGTCGTGAGGATGGCGCGAAGCTGCTCGGAGTCGCGCGGCTCGATGGCGCCGGTGAGCCGCACGACGTGGGAGACGATCGGCTTCTTCGGATCGAGGCCGGGAACGTTTGTCGTCTGCAGCGTCAGGCTCGCCGGCAGCGCCGCATCGTCCGGCAGGAAGGAGAGAAGGCAGGCGAGCAGGCAGGCGAGGAACGCCGCTGGTGCGCGGGGCCGACGCGTGAACGGGCCCCAATCCGTGTCCGTGCTTGCGATGACCATTCGGTCTGTCCCAGCGTTGGCATCCCCACCATCTACCCGCCGCTGGGAGACGCTGGACGCAATTCACCCTAAACCTCTTGTGGTCAAACACCCACTCTCACGCCGGACACGATTTCGAGAGGCGGCGGCGACAGGCCGGGATGTGGGAAATCGCCGGCTGCCCGACGAAACCTGCGTCCGATTCTCGATGAGAGTCAGAGGCATCAGCCGAGCTGGCACTCGTTGCTTCTGGCGGCCAAAAAATTTGCGGTCGACCTGGTGGTCGGAGCGGGCCGGAGGCTCCTGATGGACGACGTGTTGCTGCCGCTCGCGGCGGGCCGGGCGCCTCGGATGTGATGCCCGGACTGCAGCCCCGGGCCCGTGCCCGCCCGGCCCGGGTAGCCCGGCGGCAGGGACCTTGCTTCCACGATGCGCCGGCCTATCGTGGCGGGAGGTCCTTCCAAGCGCGTCGGGACGACGGTCGTCGAAAGAGTCATGAACCCCCTCCGCCAGGCTTGGGCCGCGCTGCCGGCCCGGCTGAAAATCCTGGAGCCGCTGTCCTTCTCGCCCGATGACTGGTCGCTCCTCGAGCGGCTGCGCGAGCGCTTCAACGACCGGGACGCCCACACGCATCTGCCTTTGCCGATCGCGCGGTTCCGCGAGGACGCGGCGCAGGCGATCTTTCAACAGGCGAGCGGGTTCGACGAGGTCCGGACGGCCTATGCCGATGACGACGACCCGATGGCCGAATGGGCGCGCCTCTACAACGACGATGTCGACGCGCTGATGGCTGTGCTCGTGCCGCCGGCGCGCTATCGCAAGGGGCACCATGCCTACGGCCGGTTCACGGTGCCGCAGCCGCACGGCCTGCACACCGACCACAGCCTGGAGGATCCGTCGGCCGGCGGCGAGCCGATCTGCATCGCCCGCATCAGGACTCTCGGCACGCACTATGTCGCCGGCGACTACCGGGCGCACGATGCCCGGATGCAGAGCATGCTGAAGGCGCTGCGTTACTGGACCTCCGTTGCCGAAGGCCAGCCCGAGGCGATCTTCGAGGCGCTGCTGGCGCGCGGCACGCTGAAAACCATCCCGGTCGATCATGTGGTGCTCATGGTCGCCGGCAACGGCGCGGCCGACGCGCAGGTCACGCAGCACATCGCGGCGCGACCGCCCGAGGGCGGCGTGCATTCGGCGTTCTTTCAGAGGCAGTATTCGGTCGCGCTTCGCGCGACCAATTAGCGACAAGACCTTGCGTAGCAAGGTCTGAGAGCGTCGAAGGCTGCTTCCACTCCTACCGCGGCAGTCCCTTGATCCAGTCGACGATGCGGGCCGACGCTGCGTGGTCGGTGTTCTTGTGCTCGGCCTCCACCACGATGTACTTGCTGTACGGATTCTTGGCGGCGGGCTTGTAGATCCCCTCCTCGGTCGATCGGAAGGCCGGGTCCTTGGTGCCGATGACCAGCAACAGCGGGATGGTGGCCGGCAGGTTGGGCGCCTGCGCCTGCATCGAGGCCTGGCCGCGCGGGTTCATCCAGGCGAAATAGACCGCGGCCGTCGTCGTGATCCTCATCGAATTGCCCTGATTGTCGTCGGGGCCGGTGAAGGGCTGGCTGCCCTGGCCGGCGCGCACCATGCCGCCCGCCTTGTCGATCGCCTCCTTGATCGCGTTGTTGGCGCGGTAGTGGAAGCCGGGCGCGTGGCCCGGGGCCGCCATCACCACGCCCGCCACGTTCTGGCGCGCCACCGCGTAGGCCAGCGCCATGTTGGCGCCGAGGCTCGAGCCGCCGACCACGATGCGCGTCGCGCCCTGGCCGCGGAGCTGCGCGGCATAGCCGTCGATCAGGCCGAACACCTGGTCGGGCGTGACCGAGATCTTCTCCCAGCCGCTGCCGGCCCACGGCATCTCCGGCACCACCGCCTTCATGCCCGTGCTCTGTGCCTTCGAGGCCACGTCCTGCAGGCCCGCGACGCGGTAGTTCGACTGCTTGCCGTGCATGAGGATGATCCCGATCGAACCAGCCTGCGCGAGAGGGGAGCGCATGGTGCTCAGCGACACGAGGCTGCCCCATGCCACCGCCGTAAAGCCACGGCGCCCGATCGTCATGGTCGTCATTTCCTTCCCTCCCCGTCTCTACGCGTGATGGCTTGTCATTGATGTCGGCCGCAACGACCTGACCTCCGGTCGGCAAGCGCCGGGTGCTTCATCTCCGAACGCGGGCGATGAGCTGCTCGACCTGGGGCAGCATGCGGGCCACGATCATGTCGTAGCCCGCGGCATTGAAGTGGGCGATGCCTCGGGTCCGCAACATCGGGTCGTTGGCAATGCGGTATTGGGCATCCTGGTGATTGGGAAAGTTGAAGTCGGTATAGGCCGCGCCGAAATGGTCGGCCATCGGCTGCAGGTTGACGTTGCGGAAGCCCACCAGCAGCGTCTGCACTCCCTTGGCCTTGAGTCGACCCATGATGGTCTGCAGGTTGCTGCGGGTCGTCGCCGGGTCGATCTTGGCGAAGGAGTCGTTGGAACCGAAGGCGACGATTGCGATCTGCGTTCCCGCGGGTACCGCGCGGTCGAACCGCGCCAGCCCGTCGGTCGTCGTGTCACCGCTCACCCCTGCATTCGTCACGGTGACGTTGAGACCCTTGGCGCGAAGCGCCTTCTCGAGCTTTGCGGGGTAGGCATCGTAGCGCTCGACGCCCTGACCGTAGGTGGTGCTGTCGCCGAAGGCGACGATGCGGATGGGCTGCTGGGCGTCCGCACCCGATGCGACGGCGGACAGCGAAAGACCCAGCAGCAGGGCTGCGATCAGGTTCCTCATGAAATCTCCGGATCCTTCACCGTGGATTCGATGCTCAGCCGCCGTCCCCGATGATCGTGTAGGGCGCCCAGAACAGCGGATGGGCGTAGGTGAACACGGTCCTGCCCTTGTCGTCGGCGAAGCCCGGCCCGTCGATCATGCCGGTCATCGCTTCCCGCAGCGCCTCGGCGCGCGAGAGCTTCGGGTCGGCCGCCTGCCGGCGGAACAGGTCGGTGACGAGGTCGCGGGCCGACTGCGAATGCACCGACCAGTTGGTGACGAGGATCGCGCGCGTGCCGGCATAGAAGAAGGCGCGCCCCAGGCCGGAGGCCGCTTCGGCACCGGCCCCGTCGCCCGCACCGGTGTTGCAGGCCGAGAGCACCACCCAGTCGGCATCGAGCTTCAGCGCCAGGATCTTCTCCAGCGTGAGCAGCCCGTCGCCGTTGCCGCCGGTGACCGACGGTGCGCTGAGCGCCAGAGCCGGCTGGGTGAGCCCGTCCAGTTCGCCGGCGACCAGCCCGTGCGTGGCGAAGGCGACGACGCGGTACTTCGCGAGGTCGGCAGCGATGACGTTCTCCTCGCTGGCCGCCTTGCCGAGCCTGAGGGCGTCCTTGTCTCCCACCTTCAGCGCCGTCGCGACCGAGCGCAGCTCGTCGGCCGTGTCGGGCAGCGCTGGCAACGAGGCAAGCGTGGCGCTTGCCAGCCCTGACGTCTGCGGTGCCGAGCGTCGCTCCAGCGGCGGGCTCGCCGTCGCAGGGGCAGGCGAGGTCTGCAGAGTGTCGGCCGCCTGCTGGGCGTTGAACACCGGATCGCCGAAGCCGATCAGCGCGCGCCGGCCGGCGGCTCCCGGTGGAAGCTGGCGCAAGGTGCGGAAGGCGGCCGCCGACGGCACGAGGCTGACGGCGTGCGTGCGGGCGAGCCACGGCACGGTGCGATAGGCCGCGAACGCCGCGCCTGCGTCGGTCGTTGCGGGTGTGGGCGCCGTCGGCAGCACGCCGAGCGGCAACAGGCCCAACGCGCCGTTGGTCGCGACGACCAGCGTCTTCGCCGGCCGCCACGTCGCCTCGACCGGCTTCAGCAGCAAGGTGTAGAGGTCGTGCGCCAGCGCCACGTCGAAGGCCGGGATGTCGGCGACGGAAGAGACGTTCGGCTCGAGAGCGTCGCGCAGTTTCTTCACCTTGGCCTCGATCTCCGCGGCGGACGCCGGGATCGCGGCGAACGCGACGGGGCCGGCCTTGCCGACCGCCCACACGAAGCTGCGCTCGGCCCCGAAGTAGAAGGAGACGAACGCCTCGTCGGGACGCAGAGCCGCCCGCATCTGCTCGGTCGTCGCGGGCTTGGGATCGATCAGATCCGCGTAGGCCGGGAAGCGCACGCCGATCTCCAGGCGCACCTTCTCTTGCTCCCGGCGGCGCTGCTCGATGTCCTGGCGGACCGCCTGCACCGTCCGGTCGTCGCGCTGCACCGGCGGCTGCGACAGGAGATTGTTCAGCATCGCCGTGGTAGCCGCGATTTCCTTGCGCAGGTCCTGTTCGCGTCGAGCGAGGTCGGCCAGTGCACCGTCCTGGGAAACCACCCGCGCGCTCGAGGCGGCCAACGCCGAGGCCACGGAACGGCCGCGCAGCCGGTCGGCCAGCGGGAAGGTCTCCGTCGCCATCGCGGGCTGCGTGGCGGCGCTGCGCGCCATCAGGCCGATGTAGCTTTCGAAGATGCGCGCCGTCAGGCGCTGCCGGCGGCTGGCCGCTCCGCCGTCCTCTTCGCTCTCGGTCGACTGCGCCAGCAGGACCGGCACGGGTCGCCGGAAGGTCGCCAGAGCCTCGGCATCGCGCCCGGCCGCGGACAGCCCGATCGCGAGAATGCCCTCGGCGACCGCCAGCGCGAACTCGTCGCCGCGGGTGCGGGTCATCGTCACCGCGGCCGCGGCGGCCTCCAGGCCCTCGCCGGTGCGGCCGACGGCGTAGAGCGTGAAGATGCGGCCGAGCTCGTTCCTGAATCGGGCAGCGCGATCCGCCGGCCAGTCGGCGATCGCGCGGTCCTGCAGGGCGTAGGCTTCCGCGGCCTCGGCGAACCTGCCTTGCAGGCGCAGCCCGTTCGCGATTCCGTTATGGGCCGTCACGACCCAGAGCGAATCCTCCGGTGCGCCCATCGCCTGCAGCGTCTCGAGCGATATGCGCATCAGGCCTTCGTACTCCGCGAAGCGTCCCTGGTCGCGCAGCACCACGGCGAGAGACTGGCAGAGCGTCGCCGTCGTCGGATGGTATTTGCCGACGATCGCCAACGTGTTGAGGAGGGCACGCCGCGCATCCACCTCGGCCTCGGCCAGGCGACCCTGCTCGCGCTTCATGCGCGACTGGTAGGTGGCGTTGATGTCGGCAAGCTGGAGGAGCGCACTCGCGGACGGCCCCTGCGACCAGCGCGGGCGCTTGGCGGCGGCGGCGCGCAACCCGGCCTCGGCGCGGGCGAACGCGGCTTCGGCCTCCCGCCATTGGCCGCGAAACTCCAGGACGACTCCCCGCGCCGACTCGAGATTGCCCTCCCAGAAGTCCCCGTAGAGCTCGAGATCGGCCGGGCTGGCGGCCGAGACCACTTCGCCGACCAGGGTGATGAGAGCGTCCAGCTCGGCTTGCGCCGCGGCGATGTCGCCGCTCGCGACCAGGCTGCGCACGAGCTGGCGCTGCATGGCGATCCGCGACGCAGGGGCGGCGCCGGTCGGCTGCCGCCGCAGGAGCGCGATCGCCTTGGTCGGCTCGCCGCTCATCTGATAGAGGCTGACCAGCGTCTGGAAGGCGGCCCCCCGCTGCCGCGTCTGCCGCTCGGCGGTTTCGAGGGCTCGCTGCGCATCCGCGATCGCCTCGGTGAGCTGACCGAGGTCGGATCGTGCACTCGCCCGCCGGGTAAGGAACTCCGCGAGCGCGGTCCCGCTTGCTCCGGCAGGCGGTTCCTCGCGCGCCACGCGCTGTCGGTCGACGAGCACGGCCGAATCCGGCTTCTGCTGCTCGAGGATGGCCGTAATGTCGGCGATGCTGCGCGGCGGCGCTGCGGAGGTGGCCTGCTGCGCGCTTGCTTCGAACGACTGACCACTGACCGAGGCGACGACGATGAACAGCGGCGTTGCACGCCGTATGAAGTCGAGCATCAGACCATCCCGCCCATGATCCCCGAGCCGAATGCTTAGGCTGGCGCGCGGCGATGCGCATCCGTAAATTGACATGAACAGTGACAAAAAGGCCTTGCCAGGCGGGTCACAGGGTTTGGGATGACGGGATGGGCTTTGGGCCACGGTATCTGTTGCCGCCACCGGCGATGGATGGCGTCGCGACGGGGTCGTCGCATCGATCGTTGCGGACAGTCATGGTGCGGCTGACTCTCCTGGTTGCCGCGGCCGTGCTGGCCGGCTGCGTGACGGGCGTCGCGCTGGCGCAGGCACCGTCTTTCGTTGCGCCACCGCGCAGCGTCGCCGACATCGCAGCCATTCTGGACCAGGAGAAGCCCGACCCCGCGCGCTTGGCGAGACTGCAGGCGCGGGCATCCGCGGAGCCCGCCGCCGGCCTGAACGACGGCGCCCTGGCCGCGTTCTACTTCGACCGGGCGCTCGCGCGCTCGGAACTCGGTCGCGGACTCGAGGCCATCGCCGATGCCGAGAAGTCGGTCGAGCTGCGCCGGAAGCTGTCGAGGAGCGTCTTCACCCAACAACAGTTCATCGCCGCGCAGTACACCGGCGGCTTCCTCGGCGATCCCAAGGCGGCCCTCGTCCTGCTGATGGAGATGGAGAAGGCGCATCCCACGAGCGGCTGGACCGACCCGGCATTGCTCAACATCTACCGGCACATAATCACCCACCTCGTGTCCCTGGGCGACTTCAAGTCGGCGGAGGTCTATCTGGCGAAGAGCGAGGCCTTCTTCCAGGCCAAGCGGAACGGTCCGAAGGCCGCCCTGGTCGACAGCAGCTTCGAAGCCGATCTCGAGTTCGCCCGCGCCTGGTATCTCGGTGCGCTGGGCCGATACGCCGAGTCCGAGGCGGCGTACGCGAAATCCGAGATGGCCCGACGCGACTCGATGGAGAAGTCCGTCAACTGGCCGGATACCCCGCCGCGCGCCAGTTTCCTGCGCGCCATCGACGGGACCATCGTCAGGCTCGGGAGGGTCAAGGCGCAGCAGGGTCGCGTCGCCGAGGCCGAGGCCGATGTCCGTCGCGCGCTGCTCAGCCAGCTCGGACGGGCGGGCAGATACCATCCGGTGACGATGACGTTCGTGTCCCGGCTGGCCGAGGTGCTGATTCAGCAGGGCCGCTACCCCGAAGCCGAACGACTGGCGCGCATTGCGGTCGATACCCTTCGTGCCATCGGCTTTGCCGAGGACTCCCAGACCTTCGTCGCCCCTCTCAATCAGCTCGCAACAACCCTGTACCTCCAGGGCCGCTGGTCCGAGGCCGCCGAGAGCCAGGCCGCCCTCGACAAGGCCATGGCGGGATGGGAGCCCGATGCGCGGGACTTCGTGCGGCTGACGCCCGCCCGGATCTACACGCTCTACAATACCGGCCAGCTCGTGGCGGGCGTCGAACAGGCGCGGGGGATGATCGCCTACCGGAAGCGACGGTTCGGCGACAGCCATCCCAACTACGCCATCGCCCGCGGAATCCTGGCGGAAGGCCTGGCAAGGCTCGGCCGCGATGCGGCGGCCCTCGAGGAGTTCCGCGCCGCCATTCCGGTGCTGGCCTCCCAGTCGCGGGCCGCCGAGGACGACGACGGCGCGACGGTCGCGGCGCGGCACCTGCAGGTCCGCAACATCGTCGAAGCCTATATCGCCCTGTTGGCGCGCGGGCCCGCCTCGGCCGACGTCGCGGAATCGACCTTCGCTCTCGCCGACACCGTGCGGGGACGCTCGGTCGGCGCCGCCGTCGCTGCGGCCAGCGCTCGCGTCGCTTCGAACGATCCGGCGCTGTCGGCGCTGACCCGCCGCGAGCAGGATCTCAGAAAGCAGATGGGCGCCGGCCTCGGAACCCTGAACAATCTCCTGTCCCTGCCCGCGAGCGGGCGAGACGAGGCGAGCGTGGCGCAACTGCGCGACGAGATTGCCCGACTGGGGCGGGAGCATGAGGCAGTACGCCTCGAGATCGGGGTCCGCTTTCCCGACTACGCCGAACTGATCGATCCGAAGCCTGCCACCGCCGAGCAGACGAGAAGCGCCCTGCGGCCCGGCGAGACGTTCCTCTCCTTCTATTTCGGCCGCGACAAGGCCTTCGTCTGGGCTGTGCCCAAGACGGGGCCGGTCCTGTTCGCCGAGATCGCGATGGCGCCGTCGGAGATCGACGCCAGGGTACGCAAGTTGCGGGAGTCGCTGGAGCCCAACGCGTCGACCGTCGCCGATATACCGGCCTTCGACACGGCGCTCGCCCACGAGCTCTACGCGCTGCTCCTGAAGCCCGTCGAGGCCGCGTGGAGGTCCACGCCCGGCCTCATCGTGGCAACCAACGGCACGCTCGGGCTGCTGCCCCTCGGCGTCCTTCCGGTGGCGCCGGTCGTGGTCGCCGCCGATTCCGGGGCGGCCTTCGCTGCCTACCGCGACGTGCCCTGGCTCGCGCGGAGCCATGCCGTGACGATGATGCCGTCGGCCGCCGCGCTGCGCACCCTGCGCCAGCTGCAGCCCGGTTCGACCCGTCGCTCGCCGCTGATCGGCTTCGGCGATCCGTTCTTCAATCTGCGGCAGGCGGCGGAGAACGAGGCGACATCGCCTTCTCCCGCCACCGCTGCACCGTCGTCGCCGGCGGCTCCCCTCGAGCGGCGCTCGGCGCCGCGCACCGAAGGTCTCGCCTCGGCCGGGATCGGGGAGCTGCCGCGGCTGCCTGACACTGCCGACGAGCTGCGCGCGGTCGCCCAGGCCCTGCAGGCCGACCCCACGCGCGTCCTGAACATCGGTCGGGCGGCCGACGAGGAGGCGGTCAAGCAGGCGGACCTGGCGAACCATCGCGTCGTCATGTTCGCCACGCACGGACTCGTTCCGGGAGAGCTGGACGGCCTGCATCAGCCCGCGCTTGCGCTGTCGGCGCCCGACGTCACCGGCCGCGCGGGCGACGGCCTGCTGACCCTCGAAGAGATCCTTGCCCTCAAGCTCGATGCCGATTGGGTCGTTCTCTCGGCTTGCAACACGGGCGCCGGTGACGGGGCCGGCGCCGAAGCCGCATCCGGCCTCGGCCGCGCCTTCTTCTATGCCGGCACCCGCGCTGTCCTGGTCACCAACTGGTCGGTGCACTCGCAGTCCGCTCGCGAGCTGGTCGCCGATATCTTCCGCCGCCAGTCGGCCGACCCGGCGCTCGGCCGCGCCGAGGCGCTGCGACGGGCGATGCTCGGCGTGATGGACGGCCCCGGCCATTCGGACGACAAGGGCCGGACGCTGTTCACCTATGCCCATCCCTTGTTCTGGGCGCCCTACAGCATCATCGGCGATGGCGGCTGAGCCGGACCTTCTCGGGAGGAAGAGCGACATGTTCCTGAAGCTGATCGAGGCGGCCGTCGTGCGGCCCATCCTGCCCGTGGCGATGCTTGTGCTCGCGCCTGTCGCCTGGGCCGATGCGCCGGTCGCCCTCGTCGAGGACGTCTCCGGCAAGCCGGCCGGTGTCGAGTTCATGGATTATCTCGAGCCCGGCAAGGTGATCCGTCTCGCCAATGGCGACTCCATCGTTCTCAGCTATCTCAAGTCGTGCTGGCGCGAGACCATCCGCGGCGGTGCGGTGACGGTCGGCGCCGAGCAGAGCACGGTCGAGGGCGGCACTGTCGATCGCGCGAAGGTCTCCTGCGACGGGGGCAAGATGGAGCTGGCGGCGGCGCAGTCCAAGCAGAGCGCCGCGATGGTCTTCCGCAAGGCGCCCGGTCCGAATACCGCGCCCAAGCCGCAGTTCACGATCTATGGTCTCTCGCCGCTCGTCGAACTGAAGGGCGGCGGCACCCTGGTGCTCGAGCGCGTCGACGTGCCGAGCGGCGACCGGCTCGAGGTGGCGATCGCGCCGGCCGACCTCGTGCGCGGCGCCTTCTACGATCTCGCGAAGAGCGGCAAGGCGCTGAAGCCCGGCGGCATCTACCGCGCGAAGGTGGGCGACCAGCAGATCGTCTTCGCGGTCGATCCGGCCGCCCGCGACGGCGCCGCGCCCGCCGCCGGCCGGCTGCTGCGCTTTCAACCCACGAGCTGAGGGACGACAGATCGCGTGAGCGCTGCCCTGCGCCAGTCGCTCGTCGCGGTGGCGCTCGCGCTCGCCGTGGGCATCGCCGTCGCGACGCCGCCCTTCGATCTCCTGCGCGGCCTCTCGCTCGACGTGCTGACCGGCCTGCGCTGGGCCGCCTTCGGCAACGCCACGCCGCCGGAGGCCTCGCCCGTCGTGGTCGTGGCGCTCGACGAGGAGACCTACCGCACGCCGCCCTTCGAGGGCACGCCGAGCGTCACCTGGACGCGCGAGATCGGCCGTGTGCTGACGGCGATCGTCGACGGCGGCGCCTCGGTCGTCGGCTTCGACATCGTCTTTCCGGTTTCCATCGAGCAGTCGCGCATCGCGCTCGGCGAGGAGACGCTGGGCGCGCGGGTGCGCGGCTTCGACCGCGACTACCTGCGGGCGATCGCCCAGGCGGCGCGCGACGGCCGGCTGGTGCTGGGCCAGGTCCAGCATTCCGACAAGCCGATCCAGCCCTCGCCGGCGCAGAGGATCGCCGTCGGGCAGCAGCGCAACATCCGGGCGCTCAATGCCTACAGCGATCCCGACGATGTGGTGCGCCGCATGCCGCTCTCCTTCACCGTCGACGGCGCGCGCATGCCCTCGATGGCCGTCGAGCTGGCGAGCCGCAAGCTCGGCCGCGCGCCCGTGTTCGATGCGGCGGGCAACCTGCAGCTCGGCGACTACCGCGTGCCGGCGCCGGTCTTCGACACCGTCACGCTCAACTTTCAGGGTGGCGCCGACGGGATCCCGACCTATTCGCTGGCCGACCTGCGCGCCTGCCTGGAGAAGGGCGACCGCGACTATTTCCGGCGGCAGTTCGAGGGCAAGGTCGTGCTCTTCGGCACCCTGCTCGACGTCGAGGATCGCCGCATCACCTCCAAGCGCTTCGCCACCGGCGCCGAGCTGGCCCGCGCGCCGCGCTGCGCGACCTCGGTGCCGGCCGTCGCCGGCGTCGCCCGGCCCACGATCTCCGGCGTCTATCTCCACGCGACCGCGGTCTCGAACCTGTTGCGCGGCGATGCCGTCGCCGAATGGAGCCGGCCCGCGACGGCGGCGGTGTCCGTGGCGCTGGCCCTGGCGGCTGTTGCCGCCGCCCTCGCCCTGGCGCCGGTCGGCGCGGCGCTGGCCTGGGCGCTCGGCGCCGCGCTCTGGACCGCGCTCGCCGTCGCGGTCTTCCGCGGCGGGCTCGCGCTGCCGCTGCTGCAGCCGCTGGTGGCGTCGCTGGTCGTGCTGGTGCTGACCATCGCCTGGCGCTTCATGGTGGCCGACAAGGACAAGCGCCTGCTGCGGCAGAGCTTCGCGCTCTACCTCGCGCCGGCGGTGATCGACCGCATGCTGGCCTCCAGCCGGCCTCCCGAGCTGGGCGGCGAGGCGCGCACGGTGACGATCTACTTCTCCGACGTGGCCGGCTTCTCCTCCTTCTCGGAGCACATGCAGCCCCACGAGATCGTGGCGCTGATGAACGACTATCTCTCGGCCATGACCGGGATCATCGAGGAGCAGGGCGGCTTCGTCGACAAGTACATCGGCGATGCCATCGTCGCGGTGTTCGGCGCGCCGGCCGACGATCCGCACCACGCCGCGAACGCGGTGCGCGCCGCGCTGCGCTGCCAGGCGCGCCTGCGGGAGATGAACGCCACGATGGAGCCCTTTCGGTCGCGGCCGGTCGGCCAGCGCATCGGGCTCAACTCCGGCGAGGTGCTGGTCGGCAATATCGGCTCGCGCCGGCGCTTCAACTACACGGTGATGGGCGACGCGGTGAACCTCGCCTCGCGCCTCGAAGGCGCCAACAAGTATTTCGGCACGTCGATCATGGCCTCGGAAGCCACGGTCGACCTCGCCGGCCCGGGCTTCGCCTGGCGCGAGCTCGACTGGATCCGCGTGAAGGGCCGCACGCAGCCGGTGCGGATCTACGAGGCCCTGGCCGAAGGCCCGCTGCCGGCCGCGCGACAGGCGGAGGTCGACGCCTACAGGGAAGGGCTCGAGCGCTGGCGCGCCGCCGCCTTCGGGGACGCCGCGGCGGCTTTCGCGCGCACGGCCGCCGGCGATCCCGCCGCCGCCTCCTTCCACCGGCGCGCGCTCGATCGCGCGGCGCGGCCGCCGGAGCCGGGCTGGCAGCCGATCAACGATCTGGATGGGAAGTAGGTGGGGCCGAGGGCTCTTCGCCTTCGGGGCCGCGTCCTGCAGACCCGCGACGCGATGGCCGCCGCTGGTCTACTGGCCGCCAGGCGCGGCAATGTCCCAACGCCGAGGGGGTGGCCGCGATCGTGTGCGCGCTGGGGAAGGCGCCGGAGTTGAGGTTGTCGACGTCGTCCGACCGGGTCTGCGTGTGGATCGCCGCGGGACAGGCCGCGCCCGACAGGCCGCGCCCGACAGGCCGGCCGGGCAGGGCGTGTTGGCTGGCGTCCACGGGTTGGCCGCGATCGCGGCGTTGGTCTGGAACGGGTGCGGATCGATGTTGTAGACGCCGTACGGGCCCACGAGCCCATAGGTCTGGTACATCGTGTAGCCGGTGAAGTTCTTGAGGTAGGTCGGCTGCGCGGCGGTGTGCGGCACGGCATAGGCCGCGTTGAACTCGGCCATCACTACAGGGTTCGCGAGTGCCGCCCGCACCTGGGCGGCGAACGGCGAGGGGTTGTTGTTCGACAGCCAGATCAGGTTCTGCGCGTTCGCCAGCACGGAGTTCTGCGCCGACTGCACCCGCTGGGCGTAGGTCGAGTTCAGGTAGATCGACTGCTGGGTCTCGTAGTTGGCCGTCCAGGCCGCCGTGCCGGGGAGCGTTGTGAAGGGCTGGAGGAGCGTGGTGAGCGCCGTCTGCTGCGCCAGCTCGCAGGAAGCAGTGGCGCAGGCGGTGGCGGTCTGGGCGGCGGCGGGCGCGGGAAGAGAGCCCGCCACCGAGCCTGCGGCTAACGCGAACGCGAGGCCGCGCTGTGCGCGGCCGGTGAGCGGCAGGACATCGCGCAGCAATGTCCGAGAGCGTCGAAGGCCCTCGCTATCCATTATCCCCCAGCTTACGCGCCCGGGCTGGGGCGCGCGGCTGTCATCCTGCCCGGATGTGGAGTGCGTGTCCTAGTTTATTGGTGTTCTGGGCATACAACTTGCGCTCGCGTTGCAGCCTGTTTGCGCCGACTGGCTATAAACTTCTCCCCACAAGCACGCGTTCAACTAGTTCGTCATCTCCGATGGTGGCAATCGATCTATCATTAAGCCAAGCGCTACCAATTAGGATCGCCATCTGAGGATATCCCGACGCAAACTTTACCAAGCGGCGTTGATCATCGCTCGGCAGATCGGGAGCCACTTGCTTCAGGAGTCCTTCAACGACTTCCGAAGATGCTAGTTCGACCTTCAACGAGTCGGCGGATAGCGCGCCGACTGGGAGCTCCGTATCGATGGTGACTAGAGATAGCTTACTGCTCGACCGCTTTACTATGGCCACTAGGTCGTGATGCAGCTTCGTAGAGCAATCGTCGACGACGACAATTGCCCGGAGTGAACTGTCGACGAGATTTTGAACAGCAGACTTAATGTTGACTGCTCCGATATCGGCTTGCCCATTCGATTCGTCCGTCCTCTCCGCCGTCCGAGTCTGTGATGTTGACGGATACGTGGATGCCGTCTTTCGGCAGTCCATATGTTTCCGCTTCGGCTGCAAGAAGTCGCCGAGTCAGAGTAGCTAGTTTTCTGTCGGTCAAAGCAACGATGTGTTCGCTTCCGACCTGAAAGGGTTTGGCTGTCTCGCTGGATATTGGAGCAACGCGGCCTGCAAGCGTCGTGAGTGCAGAGGGATTTCCGATGACCGCGTTGTGTCTGGAGTCTTTTCATTTGAGCTTGTGCTCCTGAAGGCGCGGGACTCATTGGCTATCGTCAAGAACTAGTACCGCCGGGCGCATCGTGGCAGTTGAATTTGACAGCTTCAGCAGGAATCGATAGGGTCTTTCCGCTAGCATCGACCCACCATAGGCCCGCGCCGGAAACGGAGGCGGGCTTCGTCATGCCAGGGTAGGTCCTGATCTGCCGCTCGACCAAGAACCGAGGCCGCCACGCCCGAAACGGCTGTACGGCGCGGCACATAACGAGGGACGAGAACGTACCCCACCGTCGCCCATGCGATCCGTCTCAGCCGATTGCTGTCACTGACAGCACTGCAGTCAACGACCTGCCCAACGACCAAGGCTCCTTCGAAAAGGTGGAGCAACCGACCTGTGGAGCTGCAGGCCGAGCTTTGCTCGGCCGAATAGCGTCAGGACATTGCTTCGCAATGTCCGAGAGCGCTGACGGGTGTTCGTTCAAGAAACGCCGTCGCGGCCGAGCTTTGTCCGCTGCGACACGCGACAAAAACGATACCTCCGGGTGTCGCACTTCGTGCGTCCCAAATCTCCGCGACGCCGTCCGTCCGGGCACACCTCAGGGCTCGGAACGGGACACGTCGTGGTGTGCCTAACGACCGGCCGGGAAGCCTTGTGGTGATGGCTTTCCGGCGGGTCGCGATCTGAATTCGCCGACGCCGGGATGTACCGCAACCGCTGCCGGCGTGCGTCGCTGCAGCGCGGCAACCCTCGCCTCCGGCGGCCGTTGCCCGCACGTTGGTCAGGGTCGAGTCGGTTGCCGATGTCGGGATGGGTGGCGTTCCTCGTTGTGACACTGCTGTGGCTGCCGGCCGCGATGGCGGCCCCCGCCGCCGCGGCCGACGCGGCGGACTTCCTCGACACCGTCACCCAGCGCGCCCGCGAGCTCGCCGGCGCGCCGCATAAGCGCGCCGATCCCGTGCCCGAGGCCGGGCGCATCGGCTACGACGCCTACCGCGCCATCCGCGTCGATCCCGGCTCGGTGATCTGGAAGGACGGCAAGGGCCTGTTCCGCGTCGAGCTCTTCCCCACCGGCTTCCTCTACGACCGGCCGGTGCGGATCAACCTGCTGCCCGGCGTTCGGCCCGATGCGGCGGCGCAGCCCGTCGAGCCGTCGCCCGGGATGTTCGACTTCGACCGCACGCCGCCGCCGAAGCAGGTGGCGCTGGCCGGCTTCAAGGTGACCTATCCTCTGCACGGCACCGGCAAGCGCGACGAGGTCCTGTCCTTCCTGGGCGCAAGCTACTTCCGTCCCGTGGGCCGGGCGCAGGTCTACGGCGCCTCGGCGCGCGGGCTGGCCATCGACACGGCCGGCGAGAAGCCCGAGGAGTTCCCGGAGTTCCGCGAGTTCTGGCTGGTCGAGCCCGGCGAGGGCGATCGCGCGCTCACGATCTACGCGCTGCTCGATTCGCCCAGCGCCACCGGCGCCTATCGCTTCGTCGTGCGCCCCGGCGCGCGCACCGTGGTCGAGACGGAGGTGCGGCTGTTCCTGCGGCGGCCGGTCGGGCTGCTGGGCCTGGCGCCGCTCACCAGCATGTTCCTGTCCGGCAAGGCGGGGCCGGCGCGCGACGATTTCCGGCCGGAGATCCACGATTCCGACGGGCTCCAGCTCCTCACCGGCCAAGGCGAGCGCATCTGGCGGCCGCTCGCCAATCCCGGCGCGCTGGCGGTCTCGACCTTCGCCGACAACAATCCGCGCGGCTTCGGCCTGATGCAGCGCGAACGCCGCTTCGAGCGCTTCCAGGACACCGCGGCGCTCTATCACCAGCGGCCGAGCCTCTGGGTCGAGCCCGAGGGCGACTGGGGCGAGGGCGCGGTGCGGCTGGTCGAGATCCCGACACCGTCGGAGTATCACGACAATGTCGTGGCCTTCTGGGTGCCGAAATGGCAGGCGACCCCGGAGGCCGCGAAGGACAAGCCGCTGCAGTTCCGCTACCGCCTCTCGGCGCTGCGCGACGAGGACACGCTGACGGGGCTCGCCGCGCGCGTCGTGGCGTTGCGCCAGGGTGCGATCCCCGACTCGAAGGCGCGCCGGCTGGTCGTCGAGTTCGCCGGCGGCGAGCTCGAGACGCTCGACCTGCGCAGCGGCCCCGACGCCAGCCCGCTGGTCGAGTCCAACGTGCAGGCCAACGGCGGCAAGGTCGTGCGCGCGGCGGTCGATCGCGTGCCGGGCAGCTCCAACCGGCGCCTGTTCATCGACGTCGAAACCGAAGGCCGGCGTCCCGTCGACATCCGGGCGAGCCTCACCATCCAGGGCATGGCGATCAGCGAGACGCTGAGCCATGTGCTGCGCCCATGAAGAAGAGCGGCCCGGCGTCCGATGCCGACCGCTGGAACCTCGACCGGCTGGCCGGCGACGCCTTGTGGCGTCGCGCGCTCCTCTTCCTGCTGACCCTGCTCACCACCGCCGCGGGGGTGCACCTGATGGCCGTGGCGCTGGGGCCGCAGGTGCCGTTCGGCCTCGCCGTCGCGCTGCTCTTCCTGTTCGCGCTGGGCTTCGGCTGGATCGTGCTCTCCTTCTGGGCGGGCCTGACCGGCTACGTGCTCTCGGTCGCGCGGCTCCATCCGCTGACCCTCTCGCCGGAGGGGCCGGGCGACGGCCCGCTGCCGCGCCTCTCCTCGCGCACCGCCATCGTCGTGCCGGTCTACAACGAGGATCCGGCCGACGTGTTCGCGCGCCTCGAGCAGACCTGGGCCTCGCTGGAGGCGACCGGCCAGGCCGACCGCTTCGCCCTGCAGGTGCTGAGCGATTCGACCGACGACGCGATCGCCGCCGAGGAGCAGCGCCGCGCCGCCGCGCTGGCCGAGAAGCTCGGCATCGGCGAGCGCCTGTTCTGGCGCCGCCGCACGAACAACAAGGGCCGCAAGGCCGGCAACGTGCTCGAATGGGTCGAGACGCGCGGGTCCCGGTTCGACCACATGATCGTGTTCGATGCCGACAGCGTCATGACGGGCGACGCCATGGTGCGGCTCGCCGCGCTGATGGAGGCGAGCCCGCGCACCGGCATCGTGCAGACCCTCGCCATGCCGGTCGGGCGCGAGACGCTGTTCGCCCGCGTGCTGCAATTCTCCTCGGCCATGTACGGCCGCATGCTGGCCACGGGCCATTCCTTCTGGCAGCTCGGCGAGGCCAACTACTACGGCCACAACGCCATCATCCGCGTCGCCGCCTTCGCCGAACACTGTCGCCTGCCGGTGCTCTCGGGCAGGCCGCCGCTCGGCGGCGAGATCCTGAGCCACGATTTCGTCGAGGCCGCCTTCATCCGCCGCGGCGGCTGGCATGTCTGGCTGCTGCCCACGATCGAGGGGAGCTACGAGGAGCTGCCGTCCAACGTCGTGGACTACGCCGTGCGCGACCGCCGCTGGATCCAGGGCAACCTGCAGCATGCGCGGCTGCTGGGCGCGCGCGGTCTGCACTGGATGAGCCGGCTGCACCTCGCCATGGGCATCATGAGCTACCTCGCCTCGCCGCTGTGGCTGGGCTCGATGCTGGTGAGCGCCGCCATCGTGCTGGAGCACGAGATCGTCGGCCCGCAGTATTTCGGCGAGGGGCGCACGCTGTTCCCCAACTGGCCGCAGTACAATACCGGCCACGTGCACGGCCTGCTGCTGCTCACGGCCGCCGTCCTGTTCCTGCCCAAGCTGCTGTCGCTCGGTCTCCAGCTCGGCCGCCGCCGCGGACTGGGCTTCGGCGGTCGCCTCGCCGCCGCCGGCAGCCTGGTGGTGGAGACTTTGTTCTCCATGCTGCTGGCGCCGGTGATGATGCTGTTCCACTCGATCTTCGTGCTGCGCATCCTGACCGGCACGGCGGTCGGCTGGCCGCCGCAGCCGCGCGGCGATCGCGGTACCGATTGGGACACCGCGCTGCGCCGCCATGTCGGCCACCTGCTGATGGGTGCCGCGGCGCTCGCCGTGATCGGGATGTGGGCGCCGGATTTCCTGCCGTGGCTGGCGCCCGTGGTCGCCGGCCTGCTGCTCGCCGCGCCGCTCGCCGTGATCTCGAGCCGCCGCTCCGCCGGCGTGAAGGCCCGCCGCTGGCGCATGTTCCTGACCCCGGCCGAGCTCCGCCCGGCCGCTGAGCGTCAGGACATGGCGAAGCCATGTCCGGGAGCGACTGCACCCCGTCTCAAC
>CAYRBQ010000010.1:0-10338 GCA_964422305.1 uncultured Reyranella sp.
TGGCGCGCATCGAGATGTATGTCGAGGAGGGCGCCGACATCCTGTTCCTCGATTCGCCGGCCGATGACGGCGAGATCAAGCGCGCCGTTACCGCGAGCAAGGGCAAGCCGCACTTCGCCGTGCTCTCGCCCGGCGCGCCGCGCGCCACGCCCTCGCAGACCGAGGCGCTGAAGCTCGGCTTCAAGATCGGTACCTTCCCGACCGGCCTGCTGTCGCCGGTCGCCGCCGGCATCAAGGGCGGCCTCGCCGCACTCAAGGCCGGCGAATCCGAGAGCAAGGCCGCGATGCCGCCGCCCGATCTCCGTGGAACGCTGGGCTATGCCGACTACGACACGGCGGCCAAGCCCTTCATTACGAAGGCCTGAGGCGGCCGACTATGGCGGCGTCATGTCGGCCTTCTGCCAGGTCTGATCGGGATTGAAGACGGTCATCGACGCCGCGCGCTGCGCGGTGTCGGGACCGAGATCCTGCTGCCAGACGACGTCGTCGGGACCGACCATGAAGGTCATGATTCCGGTGACGCCGTAGATCGCGGGCCAGCCGATGGCCGCGAAGCCGCCGATCATGCGGCCGCCCACGATGTAGTCGCGCGCCCCGCCGGCGGCCGCTGTACCCTGCGCGTAGAGCAGGCGGTAATTGTAGCCGTAGTGGCCGCCCGGTGCCGTGCCGTCGGACTGCGAGTTGGCGAGCTGGGCACCCAGCGGGCTTTCGGGCCGGCCGGCGGCCGGCGGCCAGTAGAGCCCGTCCATGCGCCCGGGTGAGCTTAGAAGTCGTCGCGCATAGGCGGGCGCGCTCGCCTTCATCGGGTTCAGCTCCGCGTAGTCGCGTTGCGCGTCGCCGATCGCGAGCAGCGTCTGAATGGCGCCGAGCTCGTTGCGGCCGATCTCGCGATCGACCATCTCATGCGCGCCGGCCTTGGCGTCGAAGCGCCACTCCAAGCCGTCCTTCTTGAGCGGCACGGGCCAGGTCCAGCCCGAGGTGCCGACTTCGACGATCGCCTTGTCGCCCTCCACTCTCACTTTGTGGTTCACGTCCCAGGCGGCGAGGAAGGTCGCCTTGCTGCGCTCGAAGTTGCGGTCGCTGGTTGGAATGAAGTCGCGCCACCAGGGGCCCAGGATCGAGGCCAGCGCCTTGTTGTCCTTGCCTTTCAGCGCCGCCACCAGCGCATCCATCGCCGCGTCGGCGGTGGCGAAGCTCTGGGTGGTCGTGGTCGTCTCCTGGGCCGACGCCGAGGCGACAGCGCCGAGCAGCAGAGCGGGGGCCAGTAAGCCGCGCCGGAACATCGTCTCGCTCATCGCCGGCCTCCGTGCCCGCCGCTGCTGTGGCCTCCGCTATGTCCGCCTCCGTGATACCCGCCGCCATGATGGCTGCTGCCACCACTATGGTATCCGCCATGGCTCTGGTGATTGGCGTGACTGAAGTTGCGGTTGTTATAGGAGTGGCCTCGGTTGGCTTCGTGATTGACTCGTTGGCCGTGGTTGACGCCGCTCATCGCGTGGTTGCGTTCGCCACCCCGATCCTCGCCGCGGTTGTCGCCCCGACTCGCCCCACGCTCCTGGCCGCGCTGGCCCTCATGATGGTCGAGCTGGCCGCGGAAGGCCTGCCGCTGCTCCGCCGTGGGATGGTGCTGCCCGTACTTTTGGCGATCGCTGCGATTGCGATAGGGCACGCCGTGGCGGTGCGCCGGATCGTGGTTCCAGTGGTTGTTGCTGTAGTGGTTGTGGTTGAAATTGTTGGTGATGTTCGTCGCCTTGTTGACGTTCACCGTGGTGTAGCTGTTGCCGCCGCCCCAACCACCCCAGCCCCCACCCCAGCCGCCGCCCCAGTGCCAGCCGCCGAACATCGCCGCACCCGCGGCAATGCCCACACCGAAGGCGAGCCCGCCGAGCAGTGCCGCACCGGCGTCGTAGCCCGGCAGCGGCGGAAAGTAGGTCGGCGGATAGGCGGGATAGGGCCACGTCCCGTAAACCGTCGCCGGATTGTAGGTGGGGACGTAGACGATGTCGGGCGTCGCCGGCTCGATCACGATGGCGGGCGGCGTGCCGGCTGGCGCGCCGGAGCTCGGCGGCTGCTCGACCACCTTCTGCTGCGGCGTGGTCTTCAGCGCGCCCGCGGTCTTGGCCTGGGCGCGCAGGCGCTGGATGGAGGCCGCGACGTCGGACTGCTGCGAGATCATGGCGTCGCCGACGTTCTGCACCCAGTCGAGCTTGCTGTTCATCATCTGCAGAACCTGCGGGAAGGCGACCAGCGAGGCGACGCTGACGTCCCAGCCCTTGTCCTTGACCGCGGCCACCGCCGCGTCGCCCTTGAGGTTCGGGTTCTCCTTCGACCACCGCGCCGCCTCGACGATCTCGAGCGGATAGGTCGACGCCATCAGGACCTGCGACATCAGCGTGTCGGGATAGAGCGCGATCGGTGCCAGCATCTGGTCGAGCTGCTGGGCCGTGAACTTGTTTCCGCTCGCGGCGGCTGTCGTGGCCGTTCCGGGCGTCGTCTGCGCCGCGGCTCTTTTCAGGGTTGCTGTCGTTCCTGCTGCCATGCCGGTGACGGCGATGGCCGTCCCCATGGCGACGACGTCACGTCGCTTCATGCTCGCTCCCAGTCCTATCCCCGTAGTTCGCTTTCTATCGTTTGCCCGCCCACACCGCCAGTCCGTCGCATTGCTTTCCTGCGTCAGCCCGCGCTAAGCACGCGCTCCCATCGTGTCGCACGAGAGTAACGAGTTCATGAAGCGCAGGGTCAGCAAGGCGTTCGTCTATCTCGGCCCATCGGCCATCCACGGCATCGGCTGCTTCGCCGACCGCGATGTGAGGAAGGGCGAGACCATCCGCATCTGGGACGGTGAGGACAGCCGCTGGATTCCCACCGCCAAGGCGCATGCCTCGCCGCAGGCACATCTCATCAAGCGCTTCGGCATCCGCAACCACGGCGGCTACTGGTGCCCGAAAGACTTCCTGCGCATCTCGACCGGCTGGTACATGAACCACTCCGCCGACCCCAATACGGGCTCCGACGACGAGGATGTGACGTATCACGCACTGCGCGACATCAAGGCGGGCGAGGAGCTCGTCATGGACTATCGCCGTATGGATCCGCACCACGACAACCTCAGCCGCGACGAGCGAGTGCCCGCGACCGGTGTGAGGACCAAGGTCGCGAGGAAGAAGCGGCGCTGACCGGCAACCGGTCCCGCCGTGGCCCGTTCCCTCTGCAGACAGGAGGACGACGCCATGGCCATTCATCCGGCCCCCGATCCTGATCCCAAGCCACGCGAGCGCGGCAACATCGATGTCGAACGCGAATCGGGCACGGATTCAGACGAGAGTGTCTGCCCGCGCGACGACGATGCCGCGCGCACCGTCGAGCCCGAGGATGAGGACCGACGCATTCGCCCCGGCGAGTGGCGGCCGCCTGGCAGCATGCCCTGATGGCGGACTAGAGCGGCTGCGCTCCCTCGGGTCGAGGATCAAGTTCAATGGTGTCGGCGCACAGTGTCAGTCGCCTCACGGGCATTCCAGGCACGCCGAAGCGGGAGGTGGGCCTACGACACGCAGCGAAAGCGCGTGTGATAGTTCACATTGTCCACCAGATTGTCTTCCGTCACCTGGTAGCGTGGGCCCTTGCAGGTCCGGTCCATGACCTGCCGCGCCACATTCTGCGCCCGCGTCCGTTCGGCCTCGACGTCGGGATTGATGACGAGCGTTGCGCGCACAACCATCAGTCTGTAGTCGTCCGGCGTGCCGGTCGCGGCGAGGCGCACCTCGAACTTGCGTCCTTCGACCGTCATCATCTCGACCTTGGAGTGCTCGAGCGAGCTCTTGGCCTCGCAGCTTGCCAAGACGGGCAAAAGCGCCAACGCCGCGCCTGCGAGACCGACGAGCCTCGCGTTCACGGCGCCAACGCTGCGAGATAGGCCTCGGCCTTGGCCGCGTCCTTGGCAGAACCCGCGAAGCCGACATAGCCGTCGGGCCGGATGACGCGCAGCAAGGTCTTGTGCGCCGGTTCCTTGGCCGGCGCCGCCGTCACCAGTTTCGGGAACTTGCCCGCGAGCTCCTTCACGATGTCGTCGGGGCCCAGCACGGTGAACTTCATACCACCGGCGCCGGCCGGCAGGCGGTCGGCCCAGCGCTCGCCCGACTTCGGCCCGCTCTGGACATGGCCATTCTTCACGGTGAGCGGACTGTCCGGATAGGCGATATCCATCTCGGTGAGCTGGTCGGCGACCTTGTGTCGGATCGCCGGGAAGCCCGTCGCGAACTTCACGATCGTGTTGCGCAAGCCCTGCGCGATCGGGTTGCGCATGGTAGCGGCCTCGGTGAGGCGGCCGGCATTGCGCAGCACGATCTCGCCGACGCCGCTGCGCTCGGGCGAGTAGGAGTCGAGCAGCGACGACTTGGCAGCACCCTCGATCACCAGCGCCAGCTTCCAGGCGAGGTTGAAGGCGTCCTGCATGCCCGTGTTCATGCCTTGACCGCCTGCCGGGCTGTGGATGTGGGCGGCGTCGCCCGCGAGGAACACGCGGCCCTTGCGATAGTCCTTCACCTTGCGCTCGTTGATGCGGAACGCCGCCAGCCAGTAAGGATTGCTCATCACGATGCCTGGGGAGCCACGCTGCTCCAGGAGTGCATTGACCTCGTCGAGCGTCGGGTCGGCGCGCTTTTCGCTGCCGTTTTTCGCGACACCGAGGTCAGCCACGACCCGCCAGCGGTCACCGACGATTGGGAAGAAAGCGAGGATGCCGTCACGGTGCCAGAAGATGTGCAGCTTGTCCTTGGGTTCGAGCCCGACCGCCTCGCCGTCGGCCAGGATCCAGTCGCTCTCGAGCGTCGTGCCCTCGAAGGCGAAGCCCAGCCCGTGTCGCACCGTCGAATGCGCGCCGTCGCATCCCGCCAGCCAGTCGGCAGCGACGGTCTCCGTGGAGCCGTCTGCTTTCTTGAGGGTGGCTTCGATGCCGGTGCCGTTGTCCTTGAAGCCCGTGAGTTCGGTTCGCCGCTCGACCTTTACGCCCGCGGCTTCGAGCTTTTCTTCGAGAACGCGCTCGCTCTCGCTTTGCGGGATCATCAGCGCGTAGGGGAAGCGACTGTCGATCGAGTCGAATGTGATCTGCGCCACCGTGTCGGTGCCGTTGGAGATCCTCGCACCGGCGGCACGCATGCCGGCCGGCATGAAGTCCTTGGCATAGCCCGCATCGTCGAAGAGTTCGAGGGTGCGGCTCCACAGCACCAGCGCCTTCGACTTATCGGTGCGCTCGGTGTTCTTGTCGACGATGCGCACCGAGATGCCATGGCGCGTCAGCTCGTTGGCCAGCGTCAGGCCCACGGGGCCCGCGCCGGAGATCAGAACCTTCGGATTGCTCACTGATGCCCCCTGGTGAACCAGTTTCTCCCGGCGGGAGCCTAGCCAACCTACCTGGGGTGTCCAGACGATAGAGTTGCGTCGTCGCTGCAAGCTTCGCGGCGCGCGAGCACCTAGAGTCATTTCGATCCGGCTGGCGTTACAAACGACGTGTTTCGTTCGGATGGACCCGCTGGCACGGTTCCATCCGAGCCGAAAACACTCTAGCGGCCGGCCTGCTGCAGCGCCGGCTCATTGCGGAGCTGCGTCCACGTCTCGCGATCGACCGCGCCGGTCGGCGGCCGGCCGGTCGCCTCCTCGAAGCGACGCACCGCGGCACTGGTCTGCGGGCCCGCGGCCCCGTCGGCCGGCCCCGGGTTGAAGCCCAGGATGGCGAGCCGTGCCTGTACCTCACGTATTTCCTCGATGGCGAGACGACCACGGTCGCGAGGAACGGACATGGGCGCCGGGGTGCTGGGAGGCTCCGGCTTCACTGCCCGCTGCGGCACGACGGCCGCCGGGCCATCGATCGCGACAGGGGCTGCGGGCGGCGGCGGGGGTGGCACAATGTCCGCCGCGCTCGGCCGCACGGCCACCGTATGCGGCTGCGAGGGTACTGCCGTCACCGGCGCCGTCTTCAGGAGTTGCATCACCAGAATCGACACGCTCGCCGCGGCGATTGCCGCCGACACCATGACGACGGGGAAACGCGGCAAATTCGGCAGCGGAGTCCAGGGTGGGCGCTCGGAGATGGCGGCTTGTGCGACGGGCTCGGACTGCGACAGCGGCATCGTCTCGAAGCGCCGGTCGAGTTGCCTCTCGAAGGCGGCCAGCGACTGCTTGAACGCTTCATCGGCGCGACCGCTCTCCACGGCCGGCTTCTGCACTCTGGTAACCATCGACGCCTCTTCTCCATGCCCCGACATGGAATGGGCCGCTATCTTCGCGCACACGAAGGTGCCCGGGCGTGATCGAAGCGTGATCGTTCGCCGGCGCGAGGGTTTCTTCCTGTAGCGGTCGCGCTACTGGCGTGGTCCCGCAGGGGGTGCCGGCGGTGAAGCCGGGGGCTGGCTGGGTGGTTGCCGGACCGTGTCGATCTGGGCGGCCGGCACCCTTGCCTCGTCGCTCTGCAGGCCCGGCATGCCGATCGCGAAGTAGCCGATCGCCAGCACGGCGATCAGCAGCGCACCGACCATGAAGGCAAGTCCGCTCGAGCCGTTCTGCGTCGGCGGAGGTACCTGCGGGGTGACATTGAACGTGTTGGGGCGGGGGTCATGGTCGGACATCGCACGGTCCCTTCAGTTGAAATCCGTCCCGTCAACGCGGGCTTTTCGGCGGGGTTGCGGCATCCGGCCCGGCGAGGTGCCCTTGCCAAGAGCCGCCGGAGCGGCCATATGAGCCCCGTCGATAGAAGGACATCTGATTTGGTCCGCGCTCCCGGCCCGCCCGTCGGCCCCCGGCAGCCCGCTCCACGAACACTTGATCCCGAAATACAGTGCGAATTCGACGGCCTGCACGTGCCTCCATGCGTTCATTCGCGGAGCGGCGCGCAGGTCAGCATATCTAGAGAAGTGAAAGGGTCTCCCATGGCTAAGGGAACCGTGAAGTGGTTCAACGCGACGAAGGGCTTCGGCTTCATCCAGCCGGACACCGGCGGCGCCGATGCGTTCGTGCACATCTCCGCCGTCGAGCGCGCCGGTCTCGGTACGCTGAACGAGGGTCAGAAGGTCGAGTACGAGCTCGTCTCCGACCGTCGCAGCGGCAAGATGTCGGCCGACAACCTCAAGGCCGCCGAGTAGGCGACCTGCACCGTCGATCAGGCCCCGCACCGCAAGGTGCGGGGCCTTTTCACTTTCAGGCGTCCGCGAAGGGGCCGATCCTGGCCGTCGCGAAGGCCGGCCGTGCCTGGATGGCCGTCCACCACGCCGCGACCCGCGGATGCTTCGGCATCTCGTGCGGCGCGATCTCCTCGTCGATGCGCTTGATGAACGGCACGGCGCCGATGTCGGCCAGCGAGTAGCGGTCGCCGACCAGCCACTTGTGCTGCTTCAGCGCCTCTTCCATGCGGTCGAGCAAGCCGATGCGCAGCTTGACCCGCGCCTCTTCCCGCTCCTCCTCGGTGTAGGGCTTGCGCGCCGTGCGCAGCCACGCCTCGCGACGCTCCTTGCTCGGTACGTTCTTCAGCTTCTCGGCAAGCTCGGCGTCGGACCACTGCGTGGCGACTTTCGCCATCGAGTGCGCCCAGTTGAAGATGATCAGGTTGCCGATCAGTCCGTCGATGTGACGGATCCAGTTGCGCATCTCGGCGCGCCCGAAGGCGTCGGCCGGCCGGAGCGGTGGCTCGGGATGCGTCTCGTCGAGATACTCGCAGATCGTGCCGCTCTCATAGAGCGAACGCCCGTCCTCGAGGATCAGCAGCGGAATCACACCGTTGGGATTGAGCTTCAGGAACGCGGGCGAATGATGCTCCATCTTCGTGAGGTCGATGATCCTCGACTCGAAGGCCAGGGCCTTCTCGGCCAGGCACAACCGCACCCGCCGCGACGCGCTCGAGCGCCAGCCGTGATAGAGTGTGTACATCGATCCCCTCTTTCCTGCGCGCGTGAGCGTACTACACTTCGCCGCGCAACCAGCCCGAGGAGAACCGCATGGCGGCCAAGCCCACGCTCAGGACCACCACCGGCCGCGGCCGTCTCTATGACAGCGTGCTCGACACGATCGGCGACACGCCCTGTATCCGCATCAACGCGCTGGCGCCCAAGGGCGTGCGGCTCTACGTCAAGGCCGAGGCCTTCAATCCGGCGGCGTCGGTCAAGGATCGCCTGGCCGTCAACATCATCGAGGCGGCCGAGCGTGCCGGCACTCTGAAGCCCGGCCAGACCGTGGTCGAGGCGACCAGCGGCAACACCGGCATCGGGCTGGCCATGGTCTGCGCCGCCAAGGGCTATCCGCTGGTCGTCACCATGGCGGACTCCTTCTCGATCGAGCGGCGCAAGCTGATGCGCCTGCTCGGCGCCAAGGTCGTGCTGACGCCGCGCGCGCAGAAGGGCTTCGGCATGTACCAGAAGGCGGTCGAGCTCGCGAAGGCCAACGGCTGGTTCCTCGCGCACCAGTTCGAGACGCCGGCCAACGCCGAGATCCACGAGAGCACGACGGCGCGCGAGATCCTGGCCGACTTCAAGGGTGAGAAGCTCGACGTCTTTGTCACCGGCTACGGCACAGGCGGCACGTTGACCGGCGTGGCGCGCGTGCTGCGCAAGGAACGGCCGGAGACGAAGATCGTGATGTGCGAGCCCGCCAACGCCCAGCTCGTGGGCAGCGGCAAGGGACAGGAGCGGGCGGCGGACGGTTCGCCGTCGGCGTCCCATCCAGCCTTCGAACCGCATCCGATCCAGGGCTGGACGCCCGATTTCATTCCGCTGGTCCTGCAGGAGTCGCTCGACAAGAAGTATTTCGACGAGCGCGTGCCGATCCCCGGTGCCGAGGGCGTGAAGTGGGCCCGCGCGCTGGCGCAAAGGGAGGGCATCTTCACCGGCATCTCGGGCGGCTCGACCTTCGCGGTGGCCATGCAGCAGGCGGAGAAGGCGAAGCCTGGCTCGGTGATCCTCGCCATGCTGCCCGATACCGGCGAGCGCTACCTCACCACGCCACTGTTCGAGGGCATCATCGACGACATGGACGAGGAGGAGATCCGCATCTCCAAGTCGACGCCGGGCTACCAGATGCCCTGAAGGAGTTTCCAAGGACGTGCTACATTGGGCGCGGCACGCGGGGGAGGGACCATGCCGGCTGACACCATGAAGGCACGCGATATCATGATGGGCGATGTGCTGACAGTCGCCGCGGACGCGAGCCTGCTCGACGCCGCCAAGATCATGATCAACGCCGGCGTCAGCGGCCTACCGGTGACCGACCCGGCGGGCCGCATGATCGGTGTATTGAGCGAGGTCGATGTCATCCGCGAGGCCACCGACGGCGGACCGACTCTGGCCGCTGCCGTCGAGACCGCGATGACGCGCGAGGTCGTCGCGTCGACCGAGGATGCCACGATCGAGGCGGTTGCCAGTCTCATGCTGCGCCACAAAGTGAAGCGCATCCCGATCCTGCGGGACGGTGCCGTCGTCGGCATCGTGAGCCGGCTCGACCTCGTCAAGGCGATGCTCGCGGAAGCGAGCGGTGAGGCGCCGGCGGATGCCGCCCCGGCCGATGACGAAGCCCTGCGCGAGCAGGTGACGCTCGCGATCCGCCGCCTCGGCGTGCCGGTGCGCGGTGGCTTCGACGTCATCGTGCAGAGCGGCATCGTCCATCTCTGGGGCGAAGCCGCCGACCAGGCGGGCTACACCGCCTGCGCGGCCGCCGCCGCCAAGGTGCCCGGCGTGCGCGACGTCATGAGCCACATGCAGGTGCGTGCGGCGCTGCGCCGGACCGGTCCTCTTCGTCGCTGACTGGTCTCACCGAGGTCACGCCATCGCAGGGCGCCGCACGCTAGGCGTCGTGCATGGAGACCAACGACCTGATCGTCTGTTTCTTCGTGCTGTCCGCGCTGGCCGGAGCCGTGCTGCTCGCGATCGGCCTGTGGCGGCACAGAAAGAGTGCTCAACGCGGCCGCGCCGGGCAGAGCGAGAGATAGACGAGGAAACCCGTCGCCGGCAGCACCAGCCAGTTGAGCGCGGCACCCGGAGCGGTGCCGATCGTGGTCACCGGTTTCAGATGCCCGGCGAGGCCGCGCAGCACCGGCTCCAACGTGAACACCAGCAGCACCAGCGGCACGGTCCCGCGCCAGCGCAGCAGCAGGACCCAGATCAGAAGCGCCAGCAGGAGCTGGATCGCACCCCATTGGCCGAACACCGCTACGATGTTCGATCCGCCGGCGACCGCGACGTCGATCGTGGCGATCGACTGCGCGCCGCCGTCGGGTGCCAGCAGGTGGATGCAGGAGCGGACCGTGATGACGCCCAGCCAGGCCAGTGCGGCCCAGAAGGCAAGCAATGGCCCGTCGTAGGT
>CAYRBQ010000010.1:10438-20520 GCA_964422305.1 uncultured Reyranella sp.
GTGGCGGCCTCATGATCGGGCGCTATCGCATCGTCTCGGTGCTGGGCGAGGGCGGCTTCGGCATCACCTATTCCTGCACCGATACCCAGCTCCATCGCGACGTCGCGATCAAGGAATACCTGCCGAGCGGGCTGGCCATCCGCCAGGGTGGCACCGAGGTGCTGCCGCGCTCGACCGAGACCTCGAAGGATTTCGTCTGGGGCCGCAGCCGCTTCCTCGACGAGGCGCGTACCATGGCCAAGCTCAGCCGCGTACCCGCGGTCGTGCGGGTGCACGATTTCCTCGAGGCGCACGGCACCGCCTACGTCGTCATGGAGCTGCTGCACGGCGAGACGCTGCAGCAACGCCTGGCGAAGCAGAAGTATCTCAGCCAGGCCGAGATCGACCGCATCCTGCCGCCGTTGCTCGAGGGACTGGAGCAGATCCACTCGGTGGGCTTCCTGCATCGCGACATCAAGCCGGCAAACATCATCCTCGGTGCCGACGACCAGCCGACGCTGATCGACTTCGGTGCCTCGCGCGCGGCGGTGGCCGGCCGTTCCGAGCTGATGACCGCGGTCTTCACGCCGGGCTTCGCCGCACCCGAGCAATCGAGCGCGGGCCGCCAGGGACCGTGGACCGACATCTACGGCCTTTCCGCGACGCTCTATGCCTGCGTCACCGGGTCCCCGCCGCCCAGCGCCATGGAACGCCTGCTCGACACCGACGCCCCGCTCTCCTTCGAGGCCGCGGTGGGCGAGTACGCGCCCAACCTGATGGCGGCGATCAATGCCGGCATGCTGCTGCAGCCAAACATGCGGCCGCAGAGCATCGCCGCCTGGCGCGAGGTGCTGGCGACCGGCGTCATGAGCCTGCCCGACGCCGCGCCGAAAGCGGCGGCACAGACGCAGTTCATGTCCCGGCCTGCGGCGGCGGAGCCGTTGCCGGCCGGGGAGCCCCAGGCGGCTCCGTCCCGACCCGTCGCCGTCGCCTCCGCTGTCGGGCCGGGCCGGACGTCGAAGCCCTTGGTGCTTGCCGGTCTGGCCGCCGCCCTCGTGCTGGTTGCCGGCGGTGCCGGCTGGTGGGCGATGAGCGAGCGCGCCGCGGCCGAGGCGAAGGCGCAGGCCGCCATCGTTGCCGCCCAGCAGGCCGCTGCGGCCGAGGCGGCGCGCCAGAAGGAGGAAGCGGAGCGCCGCATCGCCGAGGCGCAGCGCCAAGCGGAGGAAGCCGCCGCCCGGGCCAGGGCACAGGCGGCGGAAGCGAAGGCCGCCGCCGACGCCAAGGCCGCCGAGGAGCAGGCCCGCGCCAACGCCGAGCCGAACGAGGCCGCCCTCAAGCTCACCAACCGCGACCGCGCCAAGCTGCAGGTCGCCTTGTTGGCGGCCGGCTTCGACGTCGGCGGCATCGACGGCACGTTCGGCCAGCGCTCGCGCCAGACCATCGCGGCCTGGCAGACCAAGATCGGCGACGTGCCGACCGGCTACTTCACCGAGGCGCAGAAGAACCTGCTGTTCACCGAGGGCGCGCCGGCGATCGCGCGATGGGAGGAGCAGCAGCGCCGCGCCGCCGCGGCCGAGGAACAGCGTCGCCAGGAGCTGCTGCGCCAGCAGGCACCGCCCCCGCCGCCGCCCAAGCGCGGCTTCAAATGGCCATGGGAGTGAACGGCGCCGGCAGGCGCTAGTCCGCGGCTTGCGCCGGTTGCACGATTTCCGCGGCGCCCGGCGCGACCTGGCGCAGCAGCGCGACGAGGCGGTTGAGGTCCACCGGCTTCACCAGGAACGGCACGTTGGCGATCGGGCTGCGGGCACTGATCCACGGAAAGGCGCCCGAGGTCAGGATGACCCTGGTCTGGGGCCGGTGCTTCTGGACCCAGTGGGCGAGGCCGATGCCGTTGGGGTGACCCGGCATGTCGATGTCGGTGAACACCGCCGCGAAGTCCCGCTTCTCCAGGCAGGCGATGGCCGCCGCGCCGGAATGCACGTCCACCGCCTCGAATCCGCGCCGCTTCAGGAAGTCGGCGACTTCCGTGGCGATCTCGGTGTCGTCGTCGACGACTAGGATGGGGAGAGCGGTCATGGCGGCGTGAACGCTGGCCGATATCCGACCGTTGCGCCCCGATCAAGTCCTTTCCGGTGGATGGGCTAGTCGATCACGTCGGCGGTGACGTCCAGAGGTGCGGCGACCACGTCGCCGGCCACGGGCACGACCTTCACGACGGCACTGGTGCCGCGCACCGGCGCCGCGACGAGCCCACAGCCGGCCAGGCCGAGGACCGCGGCCAGTAGCAGCATCGCGCCCGCCAGACGGTGGGTTCGGTACATGTCGGTCGATCTTCCGGGACAGGATGCCATGGCCCAAGAACGCCCTCTTGCGGGGGAAGTTGCCACGGCTCTCGACCGAGAACCCCGCAGAAACGACACCCCAAACGACCGGGGTGTCCGTGGCTCTCCGCACGCCGGAAAGCCAGCAAGACCGGGCCTTCCACCTACCCGTTTGTCACACCTGATTGAGACAAATGTTGTGCGGAACCTGTGACAGCACCGACCGGTTCTCGACTCGTCGTCTTCTTGCTTGGGACATCCGCGATCGCCTCGCGGGAGCTGCACCCACACACTGCTCAGTGTCGTACCCGCGGCGTGCGCGGACGGGTCGTGCCCATGCTGCCGGCCGGAGGCCGGTGGTCCAAAGAAAAAGGCCGGCGCGAGAAGCGCCAGCCTATAGGGAATTCATATCAGAACCTGCTGAACCTGCAACTCACGTTACTGCGAGCAAGTGCTAGCAATGCCAGCAGGAACGGCTAGGGTCGCCTCCCGAGCGGAGGCACCATGGCAAGACCCAAGGCAAGACGCGACAGGATCGAACCCAATCCTCACGACGAGGCCTCCGCGGAATACCAGCGCGGCATGGCGGAGATTCGCAAGCAGCTCGGCCCGATGGCCGACGGCTACATCCGCCGCATCAAGGCGATGGCGCCCGAGTTCGCCTGGGTGAACGTGACGTTCCCGTTCGGCGAGCTCTACACGCGCGAGGTGATCGACCTCAAGACGCGCGAGATGTGCACCGTCGCGGCACTCACCGTGCAGGGCTTCTCGCTGCCCGAGCTGAAGCTGCACGTGAAGGCGGCCCTGCGCTGCGGCGCCACCCGCGGCGAGATCGCCGAGATCATCACCCAGATGATCGCCTATGCGGGCTTCCCCGCCGCCACCAATGCACTGATGACCATGCAGGAGGCATTCGACGAGGTCGATGCCGACGCCCGAAAGAAGAACCCGCGACGAAAGTCGGCCGCGAAGAAGAAGGGGCGGGGCCGATGAGCACTGCTCCGACAGGCGCACAGATCCTGGTGCGCAGCCTCGAGGCCCAAGGCGTCGAGTATGTGTTCGGCATCCCCGGCGCCAAGATCGATCCGGTGTTCAATGCCCTCGTCGACTCGAAAATCAGGACCGTCGTCTGCCGTCACGAGCAGAACGCCGCCTTCATCGCGGGCGGCCTCGGCCGCCTGACCGGCAAGGCGAGCGTGGTGCTGGTCACGTCCGGACCGGGCATCTCCAACCTCGCCACGGGCCTCGCGACCGCCAACACCGAGGGCGATCCGATCGTGGCGCTGGGCGGTTCGGTGCCGGTCGCCGATCGGCTGAAGCAGACTCACCAGACCATGGACTCGGTCGCGATGCTGCGACCCATCACCAAGTATTGTGCCGAGGTCGATGCGCCCGAATCGGTCGCCGAGGCGATCGCCGCATCGTTCCGTGCCGCCGAGAGCGGCCGGCCGGGGGCGGCCTTCCTCAGCCTGCCGAAGGACGTGATGAAGGCTGCCGCACCGCCCGACATCCTGACGCCGGCGCGCTGTCCCGATCTCGGCCCGGCGGGCGAGGCGGCCATCGCCGAGGCGGCCCGCCTGATCGACGCCGCCAGCCGGCCCGTCATCCTGCTCGGCATGCTGGCGAGCGAGCCACAGGCCACCACGGCGGTGCTGGCGCTGCTCGATCGCGCGCGGATCGCGGTCGCGAGCACCTACCAGGCAGCGGGCGTCGTCTCGCGCAAGCATGTCGACTGCTTCTCGGGCCGCGTCGGCCTGTTCCACAACCAGCCGGCCGACCGCGTGCTCGACGGCGCCGACCTCGTGCTTGCCATAGGCTACGACCCGGTCGAGTACGATCCCGCGCTCTGGAACAAGGCGCGCAAGCGCAAGCTCGTGCACGTCGATCGGGTCGCCTGCGATGCCGACCGCAATTTCCGCCCCGATGTAGAGCTGACCGGAGACATCGCCGCTACCCTGCGGTCGCTGACCGCGCGTCTCGCGTCGCGCTCCACGCCGGCGCAGGCCGACTTCCTCGCCGAGATCGCGCGCGAGCGCGCCGCCGTGGCGGCCGACTCCGCGAAGCGCACCGGCATGCCGGTGCATCCGCTGCGCATCGTGCACGAGCTGCAGACCTTGCTCGACGAGGGCGTGACGCTCTGCTCCGACATGGGCTCGTTCCACATCTGGATGGCGCGCCACCTGATCGCCCACCGCCCGCGGCAGATCCTGATCAGCAACGGCCAGCAGACCCTGGGTGTCGGCCTGCCCTGGGCGATCGCCGCCTGCCTCGCCGATCCCGCCGCGAAGGTGATCTCGGTGTCCGGCGACGGCGGCTTCCTGTTCTCGGCGGTCGAGCTCGAGACGGCGGTGCGCCTGAAATGCAACTTCGCCCATCTCGTCTGGATCGACGGCGGCTACAACATGGTCGCCATCCAGGAGGAGGCGGCCTACGGCCGCGAGTCGGGCGTGCGCTTCGGCCCGGTCGATCTCGTGAAGTTCGCCGAATCGATGGGTGCGCGCGGCATGATGATCGACTCGCCCGACCAGGTCGGCTCCGTGCTGCGCCGCGCCCTGGCGACCGACGGGCCGGTGATCGTGGGCGTGCCGGTCGACTACCGCGACAATCCCGGCCTGATCGCCGCCATGCACGAGGACGTCATCGTTTAGCGCCTCTTCCCCTCGGCGGAGTCCGCCGAGGTCCCCCTCCGCCGCGATGACGCGGCACCTCCCCTGTGGATTGGAGGAGGTGGGTTTCTTGGGCTGCGCAAGACTTTCGCCGCGCGGCGGGTGAAAGTCGCCGGTAATGAACGACGACACTGATCACGGAGGAAGCGGCCCTGCGGCCTCGGCATCGCGCGCCCTGCCGATGGACTACTGGCGCCTCTGGTATGCCGGCATGGTGGTCACCACCGTTCGGTGGCTGGAGACGGTCGCCATGGGCGTCGTGGTCTACGCCCGCACCGGTTCGGCCTTCGACGTCGCCATGATCACCATGCTGCGGCTGCTGCCCATGGGCCTGTTCGGCGCCTTCCTCGGTGCCGCGGCCGAGCGCTTCGACCGCCGCCGCACGCTCGCCGCGATGACGGGCGTGCTGGCCGCCACCTCTGCCGTGCTCGCCGTCGTCGCGTGGGCCGATGCGCTCCACGTCTGGCACCTCGCGGTGGCGAGCCTGATCAACGGCTGCGGCTGGGCGACCGACAATCCGCTGCGCCGCACGATGATGGGCGAGGTGGTGGGTCGCGAGCGCATGGCGACCGCCATGGCCTTCGACGTCGGTGCCGCCAATGCAAGCCGCGTCGTCGGCCCGACCGTGGGCGGCCTGCTGCTGGCGGGCGTCGGCATCGAAGGCGCGTTTGCGCTCGGCGTCCTGATGTACGCCACGGCCGTCGCCGCGATCCTGATGGTGCGTGCCCGCATCGCACCCGCAGAGGGTGCCGCCGCCGTGCTCGCCCGCACTTGGGAGAGCGTGCGGATCGTGATCGCCGACCGGAGGCTCGCCGCGATCATGTGGGTGACGGTCGTCTACAACGTCTTCGCCTGGCCCTTCACCAGCATGATCCCGGTGATCGGCCGCGACCGGCTGAACCTCGGCCCTGAAGGCGTCGGCCTCCTGACCAGCGTCGACGGTATCGGCGCCTTTGCGGGCGCGCTGCTGCTCGCGATGTTCCTGACGCCGGGCTGGCACGCCCGCGCCTATGTCGGCGGCGTCGCGGTCTACCTCGTGGCGCTGATGGGGTTCGCGCTGGCGCCGACGCCGCTCACCGCCGGCGCCGCCCTCCTGATCACCGGGCTCGCGGGTGCCGCCTTCGCGACCTTGCAGGCGACCATCGTCTACCTCGCCGCCCCGGTCGACATGCGCTCGCGCATCATGGGCGTGCTGTCCGTCTGTATCGGCACCGGCCCGATCGGCTTCGTGTGGCTGGGCTGGCTGGCCGATCGCATCGGCGCTTCGCAGGCGACGGCGATCACCGGCGCGATGGGTCTGCTGGTGCTCGGGGTGACGTCGCCGCTGTGGCGGAGGATTTGAGGGGACGCTGTCGGTCCGGGTCCTTGTTCCAGATCAAAGGGCGGACTGGCGATCCGGCGCAGACTGAAGGCAGCATGCTCACCTTCATCTTTCGCTGCCCGACGACCGGACTCAACGTCCAGGGCAGCATCAAGAAAACTGGCGACGACATTCCGAGCCATGTCGGCCAGCACTGCCTCGCCTGCGGTGGCATGCACATCGTCAGCCCGAACGATGGACGGCTTCTGAGTGACGATCGCAAGCCGCCCATGCGGCGAAAGGTGCCGCGGGCGGATTGACCTGAATCAAAGTGCAGCCGGCGCCGCGGCGGCACGCTCCCGACGCATCTTTCGGGAGGAGTCATGACGCACAGCCACGCGATCGTCTGGATGGATACCAGGGAAGCGCATGTGTTTCGCTTCAACGCAACCGATGTCGAGAGCGAGACCATCCGGGCACACAATCCGTTCCGCAAGGTCCATCACAGGGCGGGCGTGATCGGCGCCGGCAGGCTCGCCATGGACACCTCTTTCTTCGATCACATCATCGACGCCCTGCGCGGCACCTCCGAATGGCTGCTGGTCGGCCCGGCGCAGGCCAAGTTCGAGCTGGTGCGGCATGTCGAGAAGACCATGCCGTGGGTGCACGAGAAACTGGCCGGTGTCGAGACGATGGACCATCCGACCGACGGCGAGCTGGTGGCGCAGGCCAGGCGCGCCTTCAAGGCGATCGACCGCATGCGGCCGGTGGAGATCGGCCGCGTATCGCACTGACCGCCTCTGCTTTTCAGCCCGGAGAGAAACCGATGACCCAGCCCCAGTCCTACTACCTGCTGCTCGCCTGCGCCTCGTTCCTGCTGTTCGGCTTCTCGCTCGCCGCCGCGACGGTGCAGTACTGGGCCTGGAAGCGGCGCACCGGCGGGCGGTAGCGCCGTCGTCCTTCCCCTCGGCAGAGTCCGCCCAGGGGAAGGAAGTCGATATTCTACGCTTGCAGCAGCCGCAGCGCCGCGAGGTTGCGCAGGTCGACCGAGCGGCTGCCGGCGGTGAGGCCGATCAGCCCGTCGCGGGCGAGCTGGGTAAGCGTGCGCGACACCGTCTCGATGGTGAGGCCGAGATGGTCGGCGATGTCGGCCCGCTGCATGGGCAGGTCGACGTGCCCGCGGCCGCCGACGAGGCGGTCCGCCATGTCGAGCAGGAAGCTCGCGATCTTCTCCAGCGCGGTCTTCCGGCCGAGCGTCAGCATGTGCTCCTGCGCCCGCTCTAGGCTGGACATCATGGCGGTCATGACCTCCTCGGCGAAGGCCGCATCGCCGGACGTGAGCTCGGCGAGCCGGGAGCGGCGGAAGGCGAGCACGGTGGTGCCTTCCAGTGCCTCGGCGGTGAAGCGGTGCTCGGCGCCGGCCTCCAGGCCGAAAATGTCGCCCGCCAGATGGAAGGCATCGATCTGGCGGCGACCGTCGGTCAGGAGCTTGCAGGACCGGATCGAACCCGCGACGACCTTGTAGAAGAACTCGGCGGCATCGCCCTCGGCGAACAACTCTTCTCCCCGGGCCAAACGCCGGCTCTGGCCGGTGACGGCGGGTCGCAGGAGGGCCGCGCCTCGCATCAGGACGGCGGCAGGGACACGCTGAAGGGCCGGGTTACGGATGGCGGCGGCGGTCTGCATGGCTGTCTTCCCCGTTGCTCCGGCATCCATCGCGATGCCGTAACCATGGGTACCGCCGCCCCGATTGCGCCACCATTCGGGTGATGAACTAAGGGATTCTACGTAGGTCGGCGCATCCGGCGAATGAGAACGAGTGCTAGTTGGTGGGGCCACCGCGCCTTGCAAGGCGGGCCCTGATGCGGGCCGCGATGCCGCGCTCCGCGTCGAATGCTCCATGGTGATCCTGGGTCACGAACACCACGACGCCGCGAATGCGGAACAGTTCCTCATGCCGGGCCTTGCGACAGGCCTGTGCAGTGCCGGCCGGCTGGGCCTCGACCTCGGACGTCTCGCCTTCGTCGACGCCGGCCAGCGGCTCGGTCTGCCTGAACAGCGCCGAGTCATGGAGGGCATCGCGCTGTAACCGGTATTCCACGGTCGCGGCATCGACGTCTGCCCCGAAGTCGGTGATCCAGACGCCACTGACGTCGGCTCGGCTACCGGGGCAGGCGCTGCGGCGCGAGGTCGCGGTCTGGAAATAGATGAGTGTCCGCCGGCCCGGCTCGCTGAAGTAGAGGGGGCGGCCGGAGTCCGGCGGCACCACCATCAGCTCCGCCAGGTCGGCCGGCACGTGCTCGGCCAAGACCATGGTCGACAGGGCGATCAGCGCGCTCGCGGAGACGGCCAGAAGCGTAGCCAGGCTCCTCGGCACGGTCGGTACTTTCATCCGATGAATACAGCCCGGCGACCCCTGCCGGTCATTGATGCAGATCAGCCCTGCCGCTACTTCGGCGGCGTCGCCATCAGCACCATGCGGACCAGGCCGGACAGGCTGTCGGCCTGCATCTTGGTCATGACGTTGGCGCGATAGACTTCGACGGTGCGGGCGCTGATGCCGAGATCGTAGGCGATCACCTTGTTGGCCTTGCCGTCGACCAGGCCCTGCAGGACCTCGCGTTCGCGCTCCGAGAGCGCGGCGAGCCGGGCGCGGATGGCTGCGACCCGCTCCTCATGCTCACTGTCGCGCGCGTGGCGGGCCAGCGCCGTGCGGATGGCGGCCAGCAGCGTCTCGTCGTCGAACGGCTTCTCGATGAAGTCGACAGCACCCGCCTTCATCGCCTGGACCGCGAGCGGCACGTCGCCGTGGCCCGTCATGACGATGACCGGGAGCTGCGGCCTGATCTCCGCCAGGCGCTTCTGGAGCTGGAGCCCGTCCATGCCGGGCATGCGGATGTCGGTGACGACGCAGCCGTCCTGGATCTCCGGCAGGACCTGCAGGAAGGAGGTCGCCGAATCGTGGATGCGCACGGCATGGCCCGCCGAGCTGAGCAGGAAAGCCAGCGACTGCCGGACGTCGGAATCGTCGTCGATGACGTGCACGACCTGGTTAGCCACGCTCGGTCTCCTCGTGCTCGGCGGCACCGTGCAGGGTGAACCGGAAGATCGTGCCGCCGCCCTCTCGCCGGTCGACCGAGATCTTGCCGCCGTGCGCCTCGACTATGGTGCGACAGATGGAAAGACCCAGCCCCATGCCCTTGCGCTTGGTGGTGACGAAGGGTTGAAAGAGGTTGCGCGCAACCTCCGGGGCGAGCCCCGCCGCGGTGTCGGCGACGCTCACCTCAACGAGGTCGCCTTCGCCGGCGGTTGTCACGATCTCGAGCTGGCGCGGCGGGGCGGCTTCGATCAGGGCCTCGATGGCGTTGCGGATCAGGTTGACCAGCACCTGCTGAATCTGGATGCGGTCGGCCAGCACCTCGGTGGCGTCCGGGTCGAGACGGAACACGACCTCGATGCCGTTCTCGCGCGCGCCGACCAGCGCCAGCGTGCTCGCATCCTCGATCAGCTTGGGCAGGCTCTCGACCGTGCGCTCGCTCTCGCCGCGCGACACGAACTCGCGCAGGCGGCGGATGATCTGGCCGGCGCGCAACGCCTGGTCGGCGGCCTTGCCGACCGCGTCGCGCAGCACGGCGGCATCCTCGCCCTCAAGTCGCTGCAGTATCCTCTGCGATCCCCTGAGGTAGTTGCTGATGGCGGTCAGCGGCTGGTTGATCTCGTGGGCCAGCGTCGAGGCCATCTCGCCGAGCGCCGTGAAGCGAGACATGTGGGTCACTTCCGACTGCAGCTCCTTCAGGCGCGATTCGGTGATCTGCT
>CAYRBQ010000011.1:0-5366 GCA_964422305.1 uncultured Reyranella sp.
CCCGTCGCGGAGACCTGTCATGGCCACTGCCATTCAGAAGATCATCCTGTCGCCGTCGCGCGACATCCCCTTCAACAAGCTAACGCTGTCGCAGGCGAATGTCAGGCGCATCAAAGCCGGCATTTCGATCGAGGAACTGGCCGAGGACATCGCACGCCGCGGTCTCCTGCAGAGCCTCAACGTCCGGCCCATCCTCGATGCCGACGGCGCCGAGACCGGCCTGTACGAAATCCCGGCCGGCGGGCGTCGCTACCGGGCGCTCGAGCGTTTGGTAAAGCAGAAGCGCCTCGCAAAGACAGCCGCGGTGCCGTGCGTGGTGCGCGATCCCGCGACGCCGATCTTGGCCGAAGACGACTCCCTCGCAGAGAACCTTCAGCGTGCCCCGCTCCACCCGCTAGATCAGTTCCGGGCGTTCCAGGCGCTGCGCGACAAGGGCCAGTCCGAGGAAGACATTGCCGCGGCCTTCTTCACTTCCGCTCATGTGGTGAAGCAGCGTCTGCGCCTTGCCGGCGTCTCGCCGAGGCTTCTCGACGTCTATGCCGAGGACGGCATGACGCTGGAGCAGCTGATGGCCTTCACGGTCAGCGCAGACCATGCAAGGCAGGAACAGGTCTGGGAGACGATCGCAGGCTCCTGGTCCAAGGAGCCCTATCAGATCCGCCGCATGCTGACCGAGAAGACGGTGCGCGCGTCGGACCGCCGCGCCATGTTCGTCGGGCTCGATGCCTATGAAGCCGCTGGCGGCAGGGTGCTGCGCGATCTCTTCCAACAGGACGATGGCGGCTGGCTCGCCGATGTCGCCCTGCTCGATACCCTGGTTGCCGCCAAGCTCAAGACAGAGGCTGAGGCCATCGCGGCCGAAGGTTGGAAGTGGATCGAGGTCGCTGCCGACTTCCCCTACGGTCACACCCACGGTCTGCGCCGGATCGAGGGTGTCGCCGCCGAACGATCGGCTGACGAGCAGGCGACGATCGACGCGCTCAACGCTGAGTATCAGCGGCTCGAAGCCGAGTATGAAGGTGCGGACGAATTGCCAGACGATGTCGATGCGCGGCTCGGCGAGATCGAGGCCCTGCTGGATGAGCTCGACACCCGGCCGGTGATCTTTGATCCCTGCGATATCACGCGTGCTGGCGTCTTCGTGAGCATCGGCGCGGACGGCAGGCTCGTGGTCGACCGCGGCTATGTTCGCCCGGACGACGAGGCGCCCCTCGTCCTGCCCGATGACGAGACCGGTGGCGCTACGGCGGCCACCAGCGCACATGCCGGCGAACCCGGACCGAGCGGCACGTCCCGCACCGTCATCACGGTCGGCGGGCAGCCGATCGAAAGCGAGGACGACGAGGACGACGTGATCAAGCCGTTGCCCGAGCGCCTGGTGATCGAACTGACCGCCCATCGCACGCTCGCGCTGCGCGACGCCGTGGCGAGCAACCCACAGATCGCGTTGACGGCGCTGCTGCACAAGCTCGTCATCGACACATTCCAGCGCACCAGCACCGGCGGCGGATGCCTCGAAGCGTCCGTGCGACACGTCTTCTTCCCCGCGCAGGCCGCCGACCTCAAGGACAGCCCCTCCGCATACGCGATCGCGGAGCGTCACGACGCCTGGAAGGCCGATCTTCCGCAGGACGATCAGGCGCTCTGGGACTGGCTGTCGGCACTCGACGATGCGAGCCGACTCGCGCTGCTCGCTCATTGCGTGAGCTTCGGCGTCAACGCGCTTTACGAAAAGCCGAACCCCTACGGCGGGAACGGCGTGTCCCAGCACGGGCTCGAACGCCGTCTCACCCAGGCCAACCGGCTCGCGCGGGCGACTGGTCTCGACATGGTGGAGGCCGGATGGCGTCCTTCGGTCGACAATTATCTCGGCCGGGTGCCGAAGCGACGCATCGTCGAGGCCGTGCGTGAGGGCGCGGGAGACCGGGCGGCGCAGCTCATCGAGCATCTGAAGAAGGCTGAAATGGCCAAGGAAGCCGAACGCCTTCTCGCCGACGCCCGGTGGCTGCCCGAGCCGCTGCGGCTCGCCGACACGGACACATCTTCCGAAACGGCAGAACCCGAAGCTGAGGCAAGCTCCGTGGATCTGCCGGCGTTCCTCTCAGGCGACGAGGAAGCTTCGGACGAAGATACCGAGCCGCTCCCGGCCATCGCAGCCGAGTAGCCGATCCAGGCGGGACCGCTCCGGCGGTCCCGCATCTTTCCTCACACGCCCCTTCCATCAGCCCGGTCGCCACGCCGGGCTTTTCCATTTTCGTGGGAGACTGTCATGGCAGACTATTTCACGCACTTCTCGTGCCTGCTCGACGTCGGCACAGCTCAGAACGCCGCGCGCGCACTCGATCTCTACAATGCCCTGTCCGAAGCCGGCGCGTCGGAAGAACCGCCGTCGGAGGGCTTCCTTGTCTCCATCCAGCCGGAGCACGGCGGCTCGCAGCTCTGGCTACGGGATGACGTCTCCGGCGATCCCGAACGGCTGATCCAGTTCGTGAAACTCTGCGCGGCGGAATTCAGCCTCAAGGGCCGTTGGGGCTTCCAATACGCCAATACCTGCTCGCGGCCCCGGCTCAATGCGTTTGGCGGCGGTGCGCACGTCCTCGACCTCGGCACGGGTGAGACCCTCGGATGGATCGACACCGATGGCTGGCTCGCCGCCGCGGTGGATGGAGGTGATCCCGATGCCTGAGATCATCGAAACCATCGTCTATCGCCTCGACGAACTCTCCGCTGCGGCGAAGGACGCCGCCCGCGGATGGTACCGCGAGGGTGGCTTCGATTATGACTGGTTCGAGTACGTTTATGACGACTTCGAACGCATTTGCATGATCCTCGGCATCAGCCTCAGGAGGCGCCCTGTCCGACTGTTCGGCGGTAGCACCCGCTCGAAACCCTGCATCTGGTTTTCGGGCTTCTGGAGCCAGGGCGACGGAGCCTGCTTCGAGGGCGACTACCGACACGCGAGATCCGCCGCCGGCCGCATCCGGGCCTATGCACCGACGGATACCGCGCTTCACCGGATCGCCGATACCCTCCAGGCCGTTCAGCGGCGCAACTTCTACCAGCTCCGAGCCACGATGACCCACCGGGGGCGCTACTTTCACGAGCATTGCATGGCCATCATGGTCGATCGCGACAGTCCCGTAGGTCAGGACATGACCGCCGATGCAGAAGATGCCGTCTCGGAAGCGCTCCGCGATCTGGCCCGCTGGCTCTACCACCAGCTCGAACGGGAATACGAGCATCTGACCTCGGACGAGGTGGTCGACGAGGCGATTGCGGCGAACGGCTACACCTTCACCGAAGCGGGCCGGCGCTTCGGCTGATTCAGCCTACCGCTCGCACATCGAGAGGCAGAGGGGGCCGGGACGGGTTTGAGCCCGGACGGTCGAGAGAGAGCGGCCGAGGACTCGCCCTGTTCCCGCTCTCCTCGAGGTCTTCCCCATGCACGATCGTTCCGCACCATGCGCGCAAGAACATAGGCCGGCGTCTCATCTGCCACGCGTCGACCGAATGGCGGCCCTGCTCGATGCCGCCCGATCCATCCTCGTCCATCTCGAAGCCGGCCGACGTGTCGACGCCACCCTGCTTCGTGACGCGATGGAAGCGAGCTGCAACGCGAGCGACGCTGCCGGAGCCTGGGACTGGAAGCTGGCCTACGACGCTTGCGAGGCAGCGACCGTTCTCTTCCTCCGCAAATACGGCAAAGCGCTTTTGCACAAAGCCGGCTCTCCGGCCGCTGCCCTGCCGCTGGTCGCCAAAGTCGCCGGTCTGCTTCCCACGCACACCCGCCGCTCCCTCGAAAGCGAGACGTTCCAGCAATTCTCGACGCCGATCCCGCTCGGATTCATCGCGTCGCGCGCGGCCGGCATCACACCTGCCGACCATGTGCTCGAGCCTTCCGCCGGGACCGGTTTGCTCGCCATTCTGTCCGAGATTGCGGGCGCTACTTTGATCCTCAACGAACTGGCAGAAACCCGCGCCAGCCTCCTGTCCTTCCTCTTCCCGGCGGTCGCAGTCACGCGCTTCGACGCAGCGCAGATCGACGATCATCTGCACCCGGCTATGGTCCCGTCGGTCGTGCTGATGAACCCGCCATTCTCGGCGATGGCGAACGTCTCCGGTCGCATGGCCGACGCAGCGCTGCGACACATCGCATCCGCGCTCGCCCGCCTCGCCGAGGGCGGGCGCTTGGTGGCCATCACCGGCGCCAATGTCAGCCCGGAGCATTCAGCCTGGCGCGACGCGTTCATCCGACTGCAGGAGCGCGGGCGCGTCGTATTCACCGCGAGCATCGACGGCGCCGTCTACGCCAAGCACGGCACAACCATCGAGACACGGCTCACCGTCTTCGACAAGCTGCCAGCAGACGATCCGGCCCGGTTTCCCGCATCACAGGGTCAAGCACCCGACACGCAGACGCTTATGGGATGGGTCACGGAACACGTTCCCCCACGGCTCACACTGGCCGGTTCGGTCGCCCTGCCGGCACCGTCGGCGATGGCGCCGAAGCAGGTTGCCTGTCCGATTGCGCGCAGCACCGCGACCGCGCCGCAGAGGTCATCACTCGAGGAGCCGGTTTACCTGGACCTCGCCTATGAGACCCTTGACTGGAAGCCGGCCGAAGATGGTCGGCTGACCGACGCCATCTATGAGGAATACGGACTTCAGACGATCCGCATTCCCGGCTCTCAGGCCCATCCAACCAAGCTGGTGCAATCGGCGGCCATGGCGTCGGTCGCGCCGCCCAAGCCAAACTATCGTCCACGCGTGCCTGAACGGCTCATCAACGAGGGCGTACTGTCGGACGCGCAGCTCGAAACCGTGATCTATGCCGGCGAGGCGCATACGGGCTTCCTCAGCGGCGCCTGGACCATCGACGCGACGTTCGATGTCGTCTCTGCCGCACCCGACGAGGCGGCATCCGCCGTCCGCTTCCGGCGCGGTTTCATGCTCGGCGACGGCACGGGCGCGGGCAAGGGGCGCCAGTCCGCCGCCATCATCCTCGACAACTGGCTGCACGGTCGGCGCAAGGCCGTCTGGATCTCGAAGTCGGACAAGCTGATCGAGGATGCGCAACGCGACTGGTCGGCCCTGGGCATGGAGCGCCTGCTGGTGACGCCGCTCTCCCGCTTCCCGCAGGGACGGCCGATCAGACTGCCGGAAGGCGTCCTATTCACCACCTATGCCACGCTGCGGTCCGATGAGAAGGCCGACAAGGTTTCGCGTGTCCGCCAGATCGTCGATTGGTTGGGCTCCGAATTCGACGGGGTGATCATCTTCGACGAGAGCCATGCCATGCAGAACGCCGCCGGCGGCAAAGGAGAACGAGGCGATGTCGCGCCGTCGCAGCAGGGCCGTGCCGGCTT
>CAYRBQ010000011.1:5376-20148 GCA_964422305.1 uncultured Reyranella sp.
CTACGTCTCGGCGACAGGTGCCACCACCGTCCACAATCTCGCCTATGCCCAGCGGCTCGGCCTGTGGGGCGGCGAGGATTTCCCGTTCGCCACCAGGGCCGAATTCGTCGCAGCCATCGAGGCCGGCGGTGTCGCAGCGATGGAGGTGCTGGCCCGCGATCTTCGCGCCCTCGGCCTCTATACCGCCAGATCCCTGTCCTATGACGGGGTCGAGTACGAGCTGGTTGAGCACGCGCTCACCGACGAGCAACGCCGCATCTATGACGCCTATGCTGGCGCGGTCTCGATCATCCACAACAACCTCGATGCGGCGATGCGCGCCGCGAACATCACCAGCGAGACCGGCACGCTCAACCCGCGCGCCAAATCTGCGGCCCGTTCGGCCTTCGAAAGCACCAAGCAGCGCTTCTTCGGGCATCTGCTGACCTCGATGAAGACCCCAACGCTGATCCGCTCGATCCAGCGCGATCTCGATGACGGGCACGCGGCTGTCATCCAGGTCGTCTCCACCGGCGAGGCACTGATGGAGCGGCGACTGGCCGAGGTGCCGACCGAGGAATGGAACGACGTGCGCGTCGACATCACCCCGCGCGAATATGTGCTGTCTTACCTTCAACACTCCTTCCCGGTGCAGCTATACGAGCCGTTCACCGACGCGGATGGCAATCTCTCTTCGCGACCTGTCACCCGCGACGGCCAGCCCGTCGAAAGCCGTGAAGCGGTCGCCCGGCGTGACCGGCTGATCGAGAAACTCGCAAGCCTGCCGCCGGTGCCTGGCGCGCTCGATCAGATCGTCCAGCGCTTCGGAGTGGACTTGGTTGCCGAGGTGACCGGGCGATCGCGGCGCATCATCCGCAAAGGTGATCGGCTCATGGTCGAGAATCGCCCGAGCTCCGCCAACCTCGCCGAGACCGCCGCCTTCATGGATGATGCCAAGCGCATCCTCGTGTTCAGTGATGCTGGCGGCACTGGGCGCAGCTATCACGCCGACCTCGCGGCACGTAACCAGCGCCTTCGCGTCCACTATCTCCTCGAGCCGGGCTGGAAAGCCGACGCCGCCATTCAGGGCCTCGGTCGCACGAACCGCACCAACCAAGCGCAGCCGCCCTTGTTTCGCCCGATCGCAACCGACGTGAAGGCCGAGAAGCGCTTCCTGTCGACCATCGCCCGCCGGCTCGACACGCTCGGGGCAATCACCCGCGGCCAGCGCCAGACCGGCGGACAGGGCCTCTTCAGACCGGAGGACAATCTCGAAAGCCCTCACGCGCGCGACGCGCTCCGCCAACTTTACCTGCTGATCGTCCGCGGCAAGGTCGATGGCTGCCCGCTCCAAATCTTCGAGAGCGCCACCGGCCTCAGCCTGATGGACGACACGGGCATCCGCGACGAGTTGCCGCCGATCACGACCTTTCTCAATCGGTTGCTGGCGCTGACGATCGACCTGCAGGGCGTATTGTTCGCGGCCTTCGAACAGCTCCTCAATGCCCGGATTGCCGGAGCACTGGCCAGCGGCACCTATGACATCGGGCTGGAAACGCTGAAAGCCGAAAGCTTCGTCGTCACCGACCGGCACACCATCTACACGCATCCCGCCACTGGCGCGGAAACCCGCTTGCTTACGATCACCCAGCGCGAGCGCAACCGGCCCCTCTCGCTCGACCAAGCCTTCGAGCTTCTCGCCGATCCACGTGCAGCTCTGCTGATTAACGAGCGGTCCGCGCGGGCGGCGGTTCAGGTGCCTGCCCCGAGCATCATGCTGGATGATGGCGAAATCGAACGCCGGGTGCGCTTGCTCCGGCCGATGGAACATCACCATGCATCGCTCGCGTCGATGGAGGAAAGCCATTGGCGGGCGGCCGATCGCGAGGTCTTCGCGGCGGCGTGGCAGCGCGAACTGGGGCAGATCCCCGAGTTCACCGACAGCACGATCCATGTCGTCGCCGGGCTCCTGCTTCCGATCTGGAAGCGTCTCCCGGATGAGTGCACGCGTGTCTATCGCCTCCAGACGGACGACGGCGAACGCATCATCGGGCGACGCGTTTCTCCAGCCTGGGCGGCCAACGCGCTCGCGATCGGAGCGCCGACGCTGACGGCTGCCGATGCCTTTGCAGCCTTGGTGGCGGGCAGCACCGTCCTCGATCTCACTGAGGGCCTCCAGCTTCATCGCGCGCGGGTGATGGGCGTCCACCGCATCGAGCTATCGGGCTTCTCCGACACGATGCGCGATCGCCTCCGGTCCTACGGCCTGTTCCACGAGATCATTTCCTGGAAGCTCCGGATGTTCGTTCCCACCGACGCGACCGGCGTGGCCGTCCTTGCCAAGGTGATGGAGCGCTATCCAGTCACGCGGATCTCTGAACGGGAGGCCGCATGATGGCCAGCTTGGACGCATCCGATCTCGCGGCCCGCCTCGCCGGCCAGGCCGAAGCCGTGTGCCGGCACTATCTGTCCAACGGCACAAGGCAGGGAGGCTACTGGCTGGTCGGCGACGTTCGCAACACGCCGGGCCGCTCAATGTTCGTGCGGCTCAAGGGGCCGCAGACGGGTAAGGGCGCCGCCGGCAAGTGGACCGACGCCGCGACTGGCGAGCATGGTGATCTGCTCGATGTCATTCGCGAAACCTGCGGCCTTCCTGACTTCAAGCAAATCGCCGAGGAGGCGCGGCGCTTCTTGAGCCTCCCGCATCCAGAGCCCGCACGAGAGTCGCGGCGGGCCAAGACGTCCTTGGCGCCAATGGGTTCACCAGAAGCCGCGAGGCGTCTCTTCGCGATGGCACAGCCGATCAACCGTACACTCGCCGAGACGTATCTGCGCAGACGCGGCATTACGTCGTTGCACGAAACCGGATCGCTGCGCTTTCATCCCCGCTGCTTCTTCCGCCCCAATGAGCATTCCCCGACCGAGATCTGGCCGGCGATCATCGCCGCCGTCACGGATCTCAATGGCGAGCTCACCGGCGCACATCGCACCTGGCTGGACCCCGACGGCTTCAACGAAGCGACCTTAGGCAAGGCGCCAGTCGAGACACCGAGACGGGCGATGGGCAATCTCCTCGGGTCTGCCGTGCGCTTCGGACTGCCGGGCTCGGTGATGGCGGCCGGCGAAGGCGTCGAGACCATGCTGTCGCTGCGCTGCGTCCTGCCAACCATGCCGATGGCGGCCGCGCTGTCGGCAGCGCATCTCGCTGCCATCCAGTTCCCCGACACCCTGCACCGGCTGTATGTCGCGCGTGATGACGATCCCGCCGGCGATGCAGCGGTGACGACCTTGATGACCCGCGCGGAGGAAGCGGGCATCGAGGCGGTCATCCTGTCTCCGACCCTCGGCGACTTCAATGAAGACCTCCGGCTGCTGGGACACGCAGCGCTCCGGGCGGCCATCCGTGTCCAGATCGCGCCCCAGGACGTCGCACGCTTCATGGAGCATGCAGCTTAACCGGGATGGAGGCAGGCGGCTGCCGGTCGAGCACTTCGATCAACGCTCGCATCTGGGATGACCGTTTCGCCAGAGGACCGCGACCCGGCCTTCCAGAGGGCGATCGGCCATCAGACGGTCCATCCAGGCAACCTTGTGGCCGGCTATTTTCCGGCGGCCCATTCCACCCCACGCGGTCAAGCCGCGCGGGGACCCCGGCTCGGGCCTTTCCATCGCGAGACAAAATAGCCGGCCCCTGCGGTCCTTCGCTCACGCTGCGGCCCCTCGCTGTCGCTCGGGGTGCCAGTCCAGCCCGTCCGACGGCTTCGTCGCCATGAAGGCCGCGGCGGTCACGGTCCAGCGAACGGAGCTTCCCATGAGCGAGCACAACGAATTTGAGCCCGACCACTTCTCTTCTCCCACTGACCATGTTCTGACCGAGCTTCAGCTCTACGGCTTCCATCCCCGCGACGATGAACCCGATCCTCGACCAATTCCGGAAGATCGCGTGATCGCCGGCGCCGTCGCCGACATCTTCGACGCGCTGATTGCCACCATGGCCGATACCGGCCTCGACGCAGATCTCGACGACCTACTGTGGTCAACGGTCAACACCTTCCACCGCGCCGTCGAACGGGTCGAACGCACACTCGACGACAACGAGCTGGCGCAGAAGCAGGGGCAGCGCGAACAGGATGGCTCCGAGGTGAAGGCCGTGCAGCTCGAAGCGCTGATCGCCACCGGACAGCGGCTCATCGAACGCCGTGACGCCCTCGAACTCTTCCGCGACACCGGTGCAGAGCTCTACCGGAAGACGACCGGCTCGAACTGGTCTCCCCGCCACGGCTCACGCGTCAACCATCGCCAGCTCACCTCTGCGATGATCGACAGCCGCGACTTCATCGCCGCCCGCAAACGCGCCGATCGCGAGGTGCTGCTGCCCGCCGGACCGAAGATCGCGCTGACCGGCGGGCTCGACTTCAACGACCATCAACTGATCTGGGCGAAGCTCGACCAGGTCCGCGCGAAGCACCCCGACATGGTGCTGATGCACGGCAAATCTCCAAAAGGCGCCGAGAAGATCGCGGCCCGCTGGGCCGACCACCGCGGCGTTACCCAGATCGGCTTTGCCCCCGACTGGACCAAGCATGGCCGCTCCGCCCCGTTCAAGCGCAACGATCAGATGCTGAACGTGCTGCCGATCGGGGTCATCGTCTTCCCCGGCACCGGCATCCAGGACAACCTGGCCGACAAGGCGAAGAAGCTCGGCATCCCGGTCTGGAAATTTGGCTCTGGTGGCGCCTAGGCGCCACCGATGCACTCAAGCCTTTCGCGGCTTCGGCTGGTGAAGACGCCGCTTCACATTGGGCTTCAGCGCATTGCTCACGTCCTTGTTGACAGTCGCGAGATCGAACCAGTCAGGATCGAAATATCCTCCGCACCATTGCTTGGTTTCATCGTGTTCCAGGTCGCTCGGGTTCGCCAAGATTTCTAGAAACCGCTGATAGCCGGGTATTCCGCCGACATCTTCGGGAGGGCGAGCCCGTGCACCGTCGATGCATTGAGCCTTCGTTGGTGCGAGGTCGAGGGAAAGCCATTGTTCTAACTCAACGGTATGCGACCACCCGTCGCCGAAATCATACAGGTAGCTGAACCTCGCACCAGATCTCGTGAAGTCACGCAAGCGAACGTCCGTCTGCTCAAACACCTTGGGATCATCCCCGCTGGAGCTTTCGTAGGCAGCCGCCGCATCGCCAAAGCGCAGTCCGCCAATCTGAAACTCATGCAGGTGGTAATTCCACCAGTTAAACGCCGCTTGGATCGTCAGGTGCAATTGCTCCAGATTCCAGTTGATCGGTACGATCAGACGCCTCCAAGCAGGAGGGTCAATATCGTCGATTGACACACGAATCTGAACTGCGTTGAAGGGTGCAAACATATCGGCGGCAAGCCTTCGCATGATGACTCCGTCAAGTTCTGTCGTCAGCATGAAGAGCTACGTCAGCACCAGCATCGTGGTCCGGCCATCGGTGTAGCTCCTAATCTGAAACTTCGCGACCCCCGCTTCAAATGCGCTGATCCTTGTTCCAACCGGGGGCCTGATGCCATCAACCCGTGAAGGGTCGGCTACGCCTTGGCGTGCCGCCGCTTCGTCTTCGCCTACGCGGTGATTGCGGCCCTCGGCCGGACACATCGGGCGCCTGTCAGCGGGGGATGGTCCTCCGCTCGAAACAGGAGCCGGACCGATGTCCCTCGACGCCGCTTATGCCTTCGCAAACAGCCTCGCTGGCACCCTGATGGTCGCCATCATCATCTTCCGGGCGGGCGACGGCACGCTGTCTGTCACTCCCTGCAACGAGTTTGACGGCGATGCCGAGGTCGTGGCCGAGATCGATCCGTTCGACGTCTGACGTCTGGCGGAACAGCTTCGCGGGCGGAGATCGGTTCGATTTCCGCTCCCGAAGCACGTCGAATTTCGCTATACTCTGCAAAGCGCCTTGGTGGTGGTGGTTGGCGCACCCGTCAGACCTTTCTCACGGAGGCCACCACCATGATCGTCTTCGCCATTCTCGGTTCGCTCGTCGCCATCGGCGTGCTTTGCTGGCTGTTGTTCACGCTCGCCGTCTTTGCCCTTCCAGCTTTCATCGGCGTCAGCGCGGGCATCTGGGCGCATCAGACCGGCGCCGGCCTGCTCGGTGCCATCGTCATCGGCGCCGTTGGTGCCGTTATCGCACTCGGCGTCGGCCAGCTTCTGCTCGCCATCCTGCGGCCAGCCTGGCTGAAACTCCTCGTCGCATTGGCTTTCGTCGCGCCCGCAGCCATCGCGGGCTTTCACGCGACGCATGGCATCGTGAAGCACACCATGCCGTCGGAAACCTGGCAGCTCGTGTTCTCGGTCATCGGCGCGATGGCCGTTGCGGTCACGACCTTCATCCGCGTGACGTCACTCACCCCGCCAGGATCGACCAGCCGGGGCGTTGCCAATGCCTGAATGCCGAACTGACCGCAGAGCCGGACCAGAAAGCCGACGTGCACCACGCACCAACCATCGACCGACCTGAGGTGGGATCGGACGAAGGGCGCGCACGTCAGTGCGCAACCTGTCATGGCGCGGGGCTCGCTGATCGCCTGATCCCAGGCTGCTCATTCGCCGACTGACCAAACGCAGACTAACGGGCGTCACCGGTCAGGCGCCCCTCATCAGCAGGACAAGACGTGTCAGCTCAGAGCTCAGAAACGCCGATCGCGTGAACCGCGCGTGCCAAGTCGGTCGTTGCCTTGCGCCGCTACGTCATCCCCTCTGGATCTAGCCAGATCGAGCGCACCCGGCGGCCTCTTCAATGGCCTGATCTGGCCGAAGACCGGCTACGCCTCGCTCGCCTATGGCGCAACAGCGTCGTCACAACTTTCTTCCCCTGCCGGCTGCGCCGTCATTCCTCGCGGGACAAGAAAGTTCCTCCTTTGCTGTCAGGCCCCAAGCCTACCCCAGCGAGCTGGGGCCCCGAGGCTGGGGTGCGCCGCCGAGCGTCTCCGGCCCGCCGATCGCCATCGAGGCCGCAATGGTGCGGGCTCGAGACTTCAGATCGAGGAGAAATGACATGGCCACCATCGGCACCTTCAAGAAGACCGGCACGAACGAGTTCACCGGCGAGATCGTCACCCTGAGCGTTCAGGCCAAGAACGTCCGCATCGTCCCCGAGACCCGGGCCACCGGCGAGAACGCCCCCAGCCACCGCGTCCTGGTCGGTCGCGCCGAGATCGGCGCCGCCTGGTCCAAGCGCTCCAACGAGGGCCGCGACTATCTTGGTCTCAAGCTGGACGACCCGAGCTTCAACGCCCCGATCTACGCCAACCTGTTCGACGACGAGGACGGCGAAGCTTTCAGCCTCATCTGGTCCCGCCCCAGCCGCCGCAACGGCGACTGAGGCTCCGGCGACGCCCCGTCCGGTCGATCCGGACGGGGCCTTCGTCAGCCAAAGCATCCGAATCAGGTTGCGGCCTGAACTACTCGAGCGACCGCAATAGACGCTCTTCAGTCTGGCCCGAGAAGCCAAGAGCGACTATTATAGTCGTAGTTCTGGCGTGCGCTGAGGTCCGAGTGGAGGTGATCATGCATGATCACCGCCCGACTGTCGCGGGCCGCACGCGCGCTGCTGGGTTGGACACAGGAGACGCTCGCTGACGAAGCCCGTGTATCACTGACCGCGCTCAAGCGCCTCGAGTCGGAGAGCGACTTGAAGGTCTACGAGAGCACGCGCGATCAGGTGCGCCGGGCATTCGAAGCGCATGGCATCGTCCTCTTGCAGTCTGACCAAGGTGAAGGGGTGATGCTCGTCCATGGCCGAAAAGCCGCCAGCGACATGCGGAAGAGAAGCTAGCGCCGTTCCACGACGGCCAACCCGCGTTGCGGGCCAGCAGCCATACCAGTTGCCGTCGAAGTCGGGCTTGGTTAACGCCATGTCGACACACAGGGGCTCTGTGATTCCAGGTGGGGCGTCGTGACCAAGGCAGACTTCCTCGAACGACCGCCGGAGAGCGCGTCGATCACCGACTATGATCGGGCGCACATGACGCTCTACCTCCGTCTCCTTGATGCCGCGTCGGACGGCGCTGCTTGGCAAGAGGCCGTGTCGATCCTGTTCGGCATAGACCCGGCCGCCGAACCGGAGCGGGCCCGCCGCATCCATGACAGCCATCTCGATCGTGCCAAATGGATGACCCAGCACGGCTACCGCGAGCTCGCACACGAGCACCCGCGTCACTGATGCGGGGGTGATGCCGCAGCGGCATCGCCCGTTTCCATTTCTCCGGCTTCCGCTTGCGCTTGCGTGGCGGAATCCTGCGCAGCGAAGCTGCTGCAGGTTTGCTGGCGGAGGATGCATGACCCCCGACATCTCGCACTGGCGATCATCCGAGCGCTACGAATACGTCGAAGGCCTCGTCTCGCCCGAACTCGCCTGGGAATGGCTGCGCCGGAACGAAGACTATCAGCGCGACTTCGAGGCCGCTCAGCTGGAACCGAACGCCGACACCGCAGCAACCGAGGCGACGAGGTCTCGATGGGGGCTGCGATTTCCTATTGTCGCCGGCCCTCGACGCCAAAGAAGCCGCGCCCATCTGGGCACCCACCGCGAACACTGGCGTCGTACTACTGACCGCACCGCCCGCCATCCTGCCGAAGGACGACACGTCACAATCCATTGACGCGCAGGCGCCCGGCCAGTCAGACGCGCAAGGCTCCCACTTCGTCCACACCCTCACGAATGGCGAACGGCTTCAGATCCTGCGTCTCGGCGGATTAGGCGCAGACGAAGGCACGGCGGCCGTCATCCCGCTCGGCCCCGAAGGCTTCGATCGACTCGAGGCCGTCGCCCGTCTCCTGAGTTCGCTCCATGGTCGCGCGATCCCTGCCGACACCCGGCTCACGCGGCAGCAGCGTCAACGTGCGCGACGGATGTTGCAGGCCGTGGACGGTCGTCTCAGCGGAGCCAGCTACCGCGAAATCGCCGTGACACTGTTCGGCACGCACGACCTCGCCGATGAACCGTGGAAAACATCCTCGCGCAGGTTCGCCACCATGGACCTCGTGCGCGGCGGCCTCGCCATGATCGCCGGCGGCTATCGACGCCTGCTGAGCCATCGCCGTCGACGCTAGCACGCCTGGTGTGGGGATTTGCTCCCGCCTGCTTCCCACTCCCTCCGCAACTTCGCGGTCCGCCAGGGTAGCCGCCAACCGCCGCTGTCCCCCTGCAGCTCTCGCGCAAACTCGGAGGCCCGATCATGTCACCCAATGGCGCCGGCGTGCCGCAACGCTTTCTCCGCACGCCTGAAGCGGCCCGCTTCCTCGGTCTCTCGGATCGCACGCTTGAGAAGCACCGGACCTACGGCACCGGTCCCGCCTATCGCAAGCTTGGCGGGCGCGTCGTCTACGCGCTCGAAGACCTGAAAGCGTGGGCTGACCGCGGGTTTGTCACCTCGACGTCCGATCCGCGCGGGAGTGTCCTTCCCGCCAAGCGCCATGCCGCCGTCACGCCTGCCTTCGGCGGCGGCCAAGCCCGCTGAGCCGTCCGACATGTCGCCGCGGCAGCGCCCCCTCTCCTTGAGCGAACGATCGCGGCTCGACCCGTTCGTCGTCGCCACCGGCGACGCCAGTCCGCGCGACCAGCGCGATCTGATGGAGCGGCCCTTCTTCTCGCTCGCCAAGGCCAAGCGTACCTCACCGATCCACTACGAAGCCGGTGACGTCCGCGTCGAAGTCTTCGCGGTCCCCGAGCATGGCATGGCGACCATCTGGGATGCCGACATCCTGATCTGGGCCGCGAGCCAGATCGTCGAGGCCGCAAACCTCGGCTTTCAAACGTCACGCTTCCTGCGCTTCACGCCGTATCAACTCCTGACCGCGATCGGGCGCCAGACCGGATCGCGCGACTATCGGCTCCTCAAGGGCGCTCTGGCGCGCCTCCAGTCGACGGTCATCCGCACCACGATCCGCAACGGCGAGAATTGGCGGCGTCAGCAATTCTCCTGGATTAACGAGTGGGGGGAATGCGCGACGCGCGACGGCCGCGTGGAGGGCATGGAATTCGTCCTGCCCGATTGGCTCTATCGCGGTGTCATTGACCGCTCGCTCGTCCTCGCCATCGATCCCGCCTATTTCCGCCTGACTGGCGGTATCGAGCGCTGGCTCTATAGGGTCGCCCGCAAGCATGCAGGCCGCCAGCCAGCGGGCTGGACCTTCGAAATCCCGCACCTGCACGCCAAATCGGGCAGCCAGGCGCGTGTTTCCGACTTCGCCATCGACATCCGCCGCATCGTCGCCCGCCAGCCGCTGCCCGGCTTTCGCTTGGCTCTGGAGCGCGCCGGTCGTCAGGAACGCCTGCACATCCGCCCCATCAACTTGTCCACAGGCCCTGTGGATGGCGTTGTGGATGCGATCGGGACTTCGGGCGCAAATGGTATCGGGACTTCGGGCGCTGCCGCATCGGGACTTCGGGCGCGCGGATCGCAGCTAACCCTCTGGCCTGAAAAGGCGATTCCGAGCCTTAACTTAGAGTCTAACAAGAAATCTAACTTCTTGTTGGAGCGGGGCGACGGTGGAAAACCACCCCGCGGCCGACGGGGCGCGCGGTCATGATCGTCGCGTTGCTCAACCAGAAAGGCGGCGTCGGCAAAACGACGCTCGCCCTCCATCTCGCCGGCGAATGGGCCAACCGCGATCAACGCGTCATGCTCATCGATGCCGATCCGCAGGGTTCCGCACTCGACTGGTCCGAAGCTCGCGCCCGTGAAGGCCTGCCTCGCCGGTTCACCGTCATCGGACTGGCGCGCGACACCTTGCACCGCGAAGCGCCCGAACTGGCGCGCGGCGCCGATCATGTGGTGATCGATGGTCCCCCGCGGGTCGCCGGCCTCATGCGCTCGGCCCTGCTCGCCGCCGATCTCGTCCTCATCCCGGTTCAGCCGTCGCCCTTCGACGGATGGGCGTCAGCCGAGATGTTGGCACTGCTCCGCGAAGCACGCCTGTTCCGCCCGTCGCTTGTCGCCCGGTTCGTGCTCAACCGCTGTGGCGCGCGCACCATTATCGCACGCGAGACCGCCAAGGCGCTCGCCGAACACGATCCGCCGGTGCTGGCGAGCGCGATAGGCCAACGCGTCGGCTTCGCGGATGCCGCGCAATCCGGCCGCCTGATCTCGGAGCTCGATGGCCAGCGTGCCGGCACGCGCGAGATCGCAGCGCTCGTCGCCGAAGTTGGAAGGCTCGCACCATGACCAGGCGCAGCTTCGCCGCGCGGCCCGGCGACCCGGACACCTGGATCAAGGCCGCCGACGATCCGCGCGGCCGCAGGGCTGACGCCATCGCCTACACCGCGCGCCTAACGATCGACGTCACGCCGGACCTGCGCGGCCGGATCAAGGTCACCGCGTTCCAGCGCGGCCAAACCGTCGCGGACATGCTGCGCGAGCTCCTCGCGGGCGCGTTTCCTGCCGAGGGGGACGCGCCATGAGCGCCTTGGCAATTCATGGCGCAGCGGGCGTTCGGCCGTCATCACCTCCGGGTCGGCTCACCGAGGTCGAACTGGTCTGGCGCGAGAAGCAGATCGAGCACTGGATCCGCTTCGGCCATGCGGTCCACGAACAGATCCTCGACCGACGGCGCCGCGTCCTCAGCTTCCCCGCCGGGGCTGTCTTCGCCTTCGTCCGCTGGGCATCGAATGGCTTTGGCACCGTCGTCTCGCGCATCGACATCCTGCGCGCCGTCAGCGCGAGCGAAGGCTATCAGACGCTACCCTCGGTGCGGCCCGGTGGTGAAATCCTGCTGCAAACGAGCGGCTGGCCGAGCGTCGAGCAGGTGCTGCTTCTGATCGACGGGATCGAAGCGCTCGACATCGATCCCGCCGAAGCTGCGCCTGACTATTGGCGCCATGTCCATAACCGGCTCGCCGCCGGGGACGCCCCGCGATCCTACTCCCGACAGCAGCACCGCGCCTGGCGCTTGCGACAGAGGGCCGAGCCATGACGCGCGCCGGCTACCTGCTGACGGCCACGGGCGCCGCGCTCCTGCTGATCACGCTGGCGATGGTGCACGTTGCACCGCGGCTCGTCTGGAACGCATCGGCCAGCGTCCCGGTCGGTCTCTACGAGATCGGCCCGGCGACACCGCTCGAGGTCACCGACCTTGTCGCGGTCAATGCGCCAGAGCCGCTTGCCGCCTTCCTCGCGGACCGGGGTTATCTCCCGCGCGGCGTGCCGCTCTTGAAGCGCGTTGCCGCAGTTCCCGGGCAGACGGTCTGCCGTTCGGGTGGCGACATTACCGTCGACGGAATCACCGTCGGCAATGCGCTCGACCGCGACCGTCTTGGACGCACGCTGCCTATCTGGAGCGGCTGCCACCGGATCGGCGCGAGCGAACTCTTCCTCATGAACATCGGCGTCCGGGACAGCCTGGACGGCCGCTACTTCGGGCCTCTCGCCGTCACCACCGTGATCGGCCGGGCCACGCCTCTCTACACCGACGAAGACGGCGACGGTCGCTTCGTCTGGCGCGCGCCGACGCGGTGACGGCGCAGCCATGGCCCGTTCCACCGCATCGCCAAGGAGGTTGCCATGAGTCTGATCGGAGAATTCACCCGCACCAAGAACGGCTATGGCGGCCGCATTCGCACGCTCGCCCTCGACGCCACTCTGGTGCTCGTGCCGGCGGAGCACTCCGACGCCGAGAACGCGCCCGACTATCGCGTTCACCTCGGCGACGACGCCGATGGGCCGGAAGTGGGCGCGGGATGGAAGCGCACCGGCGAGAAGGCCGGCGAGTATGTGTCGTTGCAGTTCGACGATCCGACCTTCGCGCAGCCAATCCGAGCCAACCTGTTCCAGTCGGCCGACAACAAATCAGCATGGGGTCTCTACTGGAACAGGCCGACCAAGCGCAGCGAGCGGGACTGATCGATGCGCGTCTCCCGTCGCCAGCCCGCTGCCGGACCGAAGGGGGCCGCCCGCCGACTGCCCTTCCTTCTCCTTTCCGGCCTGGCCTTTGCCGGCGCGATGCCCGCGCCGTCTCTGGCGCAGACCTCGGTCATCGAGCGACCCGCGGCAGGCTCGCCACACACACAAGCGGTCGCCGAGGCAGCGCAGCGGTTCGGCATTCCCGAGCGCTGGATCTGGGCAGTCATGCGCGTCGAGAGCGGCGGTCGTGTCCGCGCGGTCTCGCCCAAAGGCGCGATGGGACTCATGCAGATCATGCCCGCGACCTGGGCGGATCTGCGGGCGCGCCACGGTCTGGGGGCCGATCCCTTTGACCCGCGCGACAACATCCTCGCTGGTTCAGCCTATCTGCGCGAAATGCACGACCGCTACGGCGCGCCGGGCTTCCTCGCGGCCTACAATGCCGGCCCCGGGCGCTACTATGACTATCTCTCGGCTGGCCGCGCGCTGCCCGCCGAGACCATCGCCTACGTGGCCGCGATCGCGCCGTTGGTCGGCAGTGAGCCGCTCGCTGCCGGCGTCGCTGTCGAGACCGCCGACCCGCTCGCGTGGACTCGGTCTCCGTTGTTCGTCGCGCGCTCCAACGGCAACGTTGCAGCAGAACGATCGCAGCCCGATCGTCAAAGGAACGGCAGCCGAACCGCAGATCCGCAGCAACCCCCAATCGCCGCTTCGACGCAGACGGCAGGCATCTTCGTGACCCGCGCCGATGATAGGGGGCGCCCATGACAAGAAACGCACTCCGGCGCGGTGTAGCGAGTTCCCGGAAAGAGGCGGCAGGGGGTGGTTGGGGCGAAACAGACACGACCAATAGACGGCGAGATAAAAGCGGCTCGCCACTCGCGCACAAGCCATTGCTTTCGCATGGCTTTTCACGTGCCGGTTGGTCGGGGGCAGTGCCGGTTCCGGCTATTTTCCACGATATTTCAAGGACATTGACGGCACTGTCCCGCGTTCGGCCCGCCGGAGGCCGGCGATGAGCGACGGCGACAGCGACTTCCGGGTCCGGCCAGGCCGCATCGGTTCGACGCGGGTGCCGAAACCCAAGAGCTTCATCAACCAAGTCCTGCGCGCCGCCAAGCGCTCGGGGCATGTCGGCACCGGCGGCGGTCCGGGCCGCAAGGCGTCCGGCTATGGCCGTTCGAGCTTCGGGCGCGGACGGATCGCCTTCAGCCGCGCGCGGCTTTTCAGCTCGTCGCGCCGCGTCGTCGTCAAGGCGCGGATCGCCCGCCACCAGGGCCGGGCCTTTCGGTCTGCGCCGCTCAATGCTCACCTCTCTTATCTCAAGCGCGACGGCGTCACGCGCGACGGTGAAAAGGCCGTGATGTTCGATGCCGACAGCGACCGCGCCGATGACGCTGGTTTCGCCGCGCGCTCGAAGGACGACCGGCACCATTTCCGCTTCATCATCTCGCCCGAGGACGCCGCCGAGTTGACGGACCTGCGCGCCTTCACGCGCGACCTCGCGCGCCAAATGGAAGCCGACCTCGGGACCCGGCTCGATTGGGTTGCGGCCGATCACTGGAACACCGACAATCCCCACGTCCACCTGCTGGTGCGAGGCGTTGACGCCCAGGGCACCGACCTCGTCATCTCACGCGACTACATCAGCCGCGGCTTGCGATCCCGGGCCGAGGATCTCGTGTCGATCGAACTCGGCCCGAAGCCGGAGCACGAGATCAAGACGGCGCTCGAGCGCGAAATGACCGCCGAGCGCTGGACTCGCCTCGATGTCGAGATTCGCATAGCCGCCGACGAGACCGGCTTCATCGATCTTCGTCCCGAGCAATGCGGTGCCGGTGATCCCCAGACCCGCCGGCTCATGATCGGCCGGCTCCAGCACCTGGAGAAGATGGGCCTCGCGTCATCCGCCAG
>CAYRBQ010000012.1:0-20142 GCA_964422305.1 uncultured Reyranella sp.
GTGATCAACATCTCGTCGATCTCGGGCATCATCGCCGGCGCCAACATGGCGGCCTACAATTCGGCCAAGGCCGGCGTGCGGCTGCTCAGCAAGTCGGTGGCGCTGCACTGCGCCAAGTCGGGCTACAACATCCGCTGCAACTCGGTGCACCCGACCTTCATCGACACGCCGATCCTCGACAAGTACCGCGACCGCTTCGGCCAGGAGGTCATGCAGCAGAAGCTCGGCAAGCAGGTGCCCATCGGCCGGCTCGGCCGGCCCGAGGAAGTGGGCTGGGCGCTGGTCTTCCTCGCCTCCGACGAGTCTAGCTTCATGACCGGCTCCGAAGTCGTGATCGACGGCGGCATCTCGGCGATGTGAGGACAGCGACATGATCCTCTTCCACGACAACCGCCGCATCTATTTCGACCTCGCCGGACCGCAGAACGCGCCGGTGGTCTGCTTCACCCATTCGCTGGCCGCCGACGGCGGCATGTGGAACGAGCAGCTCGTGCCGCTGCTGGCCGCGGGCTACCGCGTGCTGCGCCTCGACATGCGCGGCCACGGCGGCAGCGAACCCGTCCCGGGCGACTACACGATGCAGGGTCTGGCCGACGACGTGAAGGGCGCGCTCGACGTGCTGGGCATCGCCAAGGTGCATTTCATCGGCCTCTCGATCGGCGGCATGATCGGCCAGGGCTTTGCGCTCGCCTACCCCGACCGGCTCTCGTCGATGATGCTCTGCGACACCCATCCCTCCTCGCCCGACGATTCGGGCGGCCTGTGGGACCAGCGCAAGGCGGCGGTCCGCAAGGGCGGCGTCAAGGCGCTGGCCGACGGCAACATGGATCGCTGGTTCACGCCTGAGTTCAAGGGCGTGAACCCCGGCCGCTGGAAGGAGATCCATTCCACGATCTGCGGCACCTCCGACGCGGGCTTCCTGGGCTGCGCCGCCGCCATCCAGAACTTCGACTGGCTGCCGAAGCTGCCGACCATCAAGACGCCGACCCTCGTGGTCTGCGGCGACGACGACCAGGCCACGCCGCCCGACCGCAACCGCCTCATCGCCTCGAAGATCGCCGGCGCGCGCTACGAGGACATCGCCAAGGCGCGCCACTTGCCCAACGTCGAGCGGCCCGACCAGTTCAACCCGCTCATGATGCAGTGGCTCGGCCTCAACCGTTAGGACTCACCGACAATGGATTTCGCCTTTACCGAGGACCAGCTCGCCATCAAGGACAGCGTCGCCAAGCTCTGCGCGCAGTTCGACGACAAGTACTGGCTGAAGAAGGACAAGGACGGCGGCTTCCCCGAGGATTTCTATCGCGCCATGGCCGACGCGGGCTGGCTGGGCATCGCCATGCCCGAGGAATATGGCGGCTCGGGGCTCGGCATCACGGAGGCCGCGATTCTGATGCAGACCGTGGCCGAGTCGGGTGCGGCGCTGCAGGGCGCTTCGGCGATCCACCTCAACATCTTCGGGCCAAACCCGATCGTGGTGTTCGGCACCGAGGAGCAGAAGAAGCGGATCCTTCCCGACATCATCGCCGGCAAGGTGAAGGGCTGCTTCGCCGTCACCGAGCCCGACGCCGGCCTCAATACCACCGCACTCGACACCAAGGCGGAGCGCGACGGCAACGGTTATGTCGTGCACGGCAAGAAGACTTTCACCACGACCGCTTCGGTCGCCGACAAGATGCTGCTGATCGCCCGCACGACTCCCAAGGAGAAGTGCAGGAAGCCGACCGACGGGCTGTCGCTCTTCTACACCGACCTCGACCGCTCCAAGGTCGAGGTCACCGAGATCGACAAGATGGGCCGCAAGGCGATCGACACCAACCAGGTGTTCTTCGACGGTCTGAAGGTCCCGCTCGAGGATCGCATCGGCGAGGAAGGCAAGGGCTTCCACTATCTGCTGCACGGGCTCAACCCCGAGCGCGTGCTGATCGCGGCCGAGGCGATCGGCATCGGCCGGGCGGCGCTCGCCAAGGCCACGCAGTATGCCAAGGAGCGGGTCGTGTTCGGCCGCCCGATCGGCAAGAACCAGGCGATCCAGCACCCGCTGGCCGAGAGCTGGATGGCGCTCGAGGCCGCCAACCTGCTCGCCTTTAAGGCGGCGTGGCTCTACGACAACGGCAAGGAATGCGGTGCGGAGGCCAACTCCGCCAAGCTGCTCGGCGCCCGCGCCGCCTGGGAGGCCTGCGAGCGCGCCATCCTCACGCATGGCGGCTACGGCTATGCCAAGGAGTTCCACGTCGAGCGCTTCCTGCGCGAGGTCATGATCGCCCGCATCGCGCCGATCAGCGAGCAGCTCATTCTCTGCTACGTCGCGGAACGGGTGTTGGGGCTGCCCAAGAGCTACTAGATGGAGTGGTCCGGCCGATTGCGGCCGGAAAGCGGCGGCAACCGCGAGTCCTCCTCGAACGTTCTTCAAGCATAGGAATTTCAACGTTCCCTGCCTGGAGGAGTCCCATGACTCGCAGCCAGCTTCATGCCGGACTGGCGTTCGGCACGACCTTTCTCGTGGCCGCGGTCGCCTCGCTGGCGCCGCCCGTGCCGCCAGCTTCGGCCGAGAGCCAGGCCGAACGCATCTGCCGCGGGCAGGGCGTGACGTCCAACATGGACGGCTACGAATACTGCCTGTCGCAGGCCACGCGGGCGCTGGAGTGGGGCGAGCCCGAGATCGCCTACACCATGGCGCGCGTGACCGCCGATGCGCGCGATGCCTGCCTCGAGTACGGCATGCAACCGGCGACCTCGGGCTACAAGGCCTGCATGGAGCGCGAGACCCATGCCCGCCGCCTGCTCGTCTTCACCGACGAGCCGGTCTACGACAAGCAGATCGCCCAGCCCGAATAGTCAGCGCGGATAGCGCTCGTCATAGTCCCGCTCGATCTCGCCGAACACCGTCCAGAACGAAGACGGGGTACGCCCGTTGGCACGCTCCACCAGGATGTCGAGATGGGCGTGCCAGCCGCCCGAGACCTGGACCATGTCGTCGCGGGTGGCGAGCTTGCGGTGCGTGACCGTGAGCAGGACCTGCTTGCCCTTCTCGACGAGCTCGAACGTCACTTCCGAATACGCCTCCCACGACATGGTGAAGGAGCGCGGCGGGTCGACGGCCAGGATCGTTTGATGACTCTCGTGCCCCTTGCCGGCCATCGCCTTGTACCTGTCCGGCGCCGGCGCCTTGTGCGGCGAGAGATCGTCGTGATGGAAGTGGAGCGTGGCCCTGCCGCCGGGCCTCAGCTCCATGGGTCCGGACGCCAGCCATTGGCCGCGCTTGTCCGATTCCGTCAGGAACGCCCACACCGTCTCGATGGGGCCGGGCAGCAGGCGCTCGAAGCGCACCTCGGCGGGTGCGATGATGCGGCCATAGCCGGTTCGACTGGTCATTTTCCCCTCCGCTTCTTCTGATCGCGCGCATGGCGCAACAGAGCTGTTTCGAGATCGTCGAGGCGGGCCACCCAGAAGCGCTGGTAGTAGGCGATCCAGCGGTCGGCCTCGGCGAGCGGGCCGGCCTCGATGCGGCAGCGATGGGTGCGGCCCTCGATCGTGCGGCGGAGCAGTCCCGCCCCTTCCAGCACCTTCACGTGCTTGGCCGCGGCGGCGAAGGACATGTCGAAGGGCTCGGCGAGCTCGCCGACACTGCGTTCGCCGCCTGCCAGGCGGCGCAGCATGGCGCGGCGGGTCGGGTCCGCCAAGGCATGGAACACGCGATCGAGCGCGACTTCTGTTCGTTCAACCATATCGTTGAATATAGCGCCGCCGGAAAATTGTTCAACCCTTTAGTTGAATGAATGTTTCGAACCGAACGGCCCGGAATCGCCGCAATCCGCCGGCAACCGCGCGATTCGCGACCGCGTTCCTTCTGTGTGGAAAGGAGGATGTCATGAACCGCCTGAACACGATCTTCGTCACGCTGGGGGCCGCCACCGGCGCCGCCCTGGTCGCGGCCACGCCGCTTTCGACCGCGCAGGCGCAGTCCGGCCACTCGCTGGTCCTCGCAGAGCAGGCCTGCCTGGACCGCGGCCTCGCCCCGCACACCAGTGCCTTCAACCGCTGTGTGACGCGCACCGCGACGGTCTACGACGGCGATGTCTGCCTGTCCTACGGCCTCAACCCGCAGAGCCTGGGCTACCGCCAATGCGTGGCGAACCAGCGTTCACTGGGCGTGGGCACGGTCGACTACCGTATCGTGCCGGAGCCGCGTTCGGTGCAGACCTATCGCGTCCGGCCGATCCCGAGCGACCCGTCGTACTTCGAGGAGTACGTCGTGCCGTCGCGGGTGTCGTACCGCACCTACTAGGGCGAGCGGAACGTCACGCGGCCCTCCGCGTCGATCGGCCATGAGGGATTGAAGGCGATTTCCCATGCATGGTCGTCGGGGTCGGCCACGTAGCCGCGAAAGCCGCCATGCGGCGGCGCGTCGGCCGGCCGCAATACCCGGCCGCCGGCCGACGCCAACCTGTCGAGCAGTGGCTGCACCTCTTCCCTGCTCGAGACATTGTGCGCCAAAGCGAAGGCGCCCGGCTTAACCGAGCCGGGTCGCTGCATGTCGGCCTCCAGCTCCTCCGCCGTCCAGAGCCCGAGCACCAATCCGTTCATCTGGTAGAACAGGATGCCCGGCGCCTCGAACACCGGCGTCCAGCCGAAGCCATCGCCGTAGAAGCGCTTGGACCGCTCATGATCGGCGACGCCCAGCGTCACCACCGCAATCTGCTGCTGCATTTCAGATGCCTCTCGATGAGGAGTTACGTAGGCTCGCGGTCTCGATCATCAAGACACGGATCGCACAATGGAACCGCTGCCCTCCTCCGTCCTGCCCGCCGGCGTGCGCAGCCGCATCCTGCCCGGCATCAACGGCCTCGACATCCACGTGCTCGAGGCGGGCTACGAGCAGAAGGGACGTCCGGCGGTTCTACTCCTGCACGGCTTTCCCGAGCTCGCCTATAGCTGGCGCAAGCAGCTCCCCGCGCTCGCTGCGGCGGGCTATCACGCGATCGCGCCCGACCAGCGCGGCTACGGCCGCACCACCGGCTGGAGCAGGGACTACGACGCCGATCTCTCCTCCTTCCGCTTCCTCGGCCTGCTGCGCGAGGCGATCGGCGTGCTCTATGCGCTGGGCCACAGGACGGCCGAGGCGATCGTCGGCCACGATTTCGGTGCCGCCGCCGCCTCGTTCCACGCGCTGGTGCGGCCCGACATCTTCAAGCGCATGGTGCTGATGAGCGCGCCGTTCGGCGGCGTGCCGGCAGTGCCGTTCGACACGGCGGACAAGCCGCCCACCCCCAGGCCCGCCGCCTCCGGGCCCGCCGACATCCATGCCGCACTCGCGGCGCTGCCGCGGCCGCGCAAGCATTACCAGTGGTATCAGTCGACGCGCGAGGCCAACGAGAACCAGTGGCACGCCAGGCAGGGCGTGCACGACTTCATGCGCGCCTACTATCATCACAAAAGCGCCGACTGGAAGGCGAACAAGCCCTACGAGCTCAAGGGCTGGACCGCCGAGGAACTGGCCAAGATGCCGACCTACTACATCATGGACCTCGCCGACGGCATGGCCGAGACCGTGGCCAAGGAGATGCCTTCCGCCGCCGAGATCGCCGCCAACACGTGGATGACCGAGGCCGAGATGCGCGTCTACAGCACCGAGTACGAGCGCAACGGCTTCCAGGGCGGGCTCAACTGGTATCGCGTGCGCACCACCGGCCTGATCGAGCGCGAGTACGCGGCCTTCACCGGCCGTACCATCGATCAGCCCTCGACCTTCATCTCCGGCGCCAGCGACTGGGGCAACTACCAGTCGCCCGGCGCGTTGGAGCGGATGCAGAAAAGTGCCTGCACCAACATGAAGGAGATCCACCTGGTGCCCGGCGCCGGCCACTGGGTGCAGCAGGAACAGCCCGAGGAAGTGAACCGCCTGCTGCTGGAGTTCCTCGAGAAGACCTGACGGGGGTACGAATGACGCCGAGGCTCGCCGCCGTCGACCAGCTCATCGTCGATGTCATCACCGACAATATGAGCGACACCTATGCGAGCAAGCCCGCCTTCGCCACGTCGGAGATGGCCAACATCCTGAGCGCGGGCGCCAAGGAGATCTCCGGCGAGACGCTGCTGGTCGCCAACCTGGGCTATGGGCTGCGTCTCAGGACCCGTATCGGCAAGACCGAGCACGTGCTGCTGTTCGACACCGGCACCGAGGGCGCGGCCTTCATCAGGAACTGCCGCAACCTCGCGATCGACCTCGGCGAGGTCGAGGAGATCGCCATCACGCACGGCCACTGGGACCATATGGGCGCCCTGCCCGCCGCGCTCGACGCCATCGCCGGGCGCCGCGGCCGGCAGAGCGTGTCGGTGCACGTCAATCCCGGCATGTTCAACGAGCGCGGCGTACTGCTGGCGAACGGCACCATCTTCCCTGCCGCGAGGGTGCCGACGCCGGCCGAGATGGAGGCCAAGGGCGCGCGCGTGGTCAACGACGGCGGCGAACGCACCCTGCTCGACGACCACTTCTACTACAGCGGCGAGATCCCGCGCGTGTCGTCGTTCGAGAACGGCCGCGAGGACCATCTCTGCCGCAAGGACAATTCGGAGGAGTGGCGGCCCGATCCCTTCCTAATGGACGAGCGCATGATGATCGTGAACGTTCGCGACTTGGGCCTCGTCGTGTTCAGCGCCTGCTCGCACGCCGGCATCGTCAACGTCTGCACCGAGGCGCGACGCCTGTTTCCCGACGTGCCGATCCACGCCGTGATGGGCGGCCTGCATCTCGGCGGCGTGATGGAGCACATCATCCCGCAGACCGTCGAGGGCCTGCGTCCCTTCGATGTGGGCTGGTTCATCGCCGGCCACTGCACCGGCTGGCATGCGCTCCATGCGCTGGCCAACGCCTATGGCGACCGGGTCAGCCAGTCCGCGGTCGGCACCAAGTACGTGTTCGAGGCCGGCGCGGCGGGGCCGAACACGACCCCGGCGCCGCCCCATTTCGGCGACAACCCGAGCTGGTGAGAGCCGGTCAGGCGCCCAGCACCTCGGCCAGCGCCACGAAGCTTTCAGCATGGACGTCGACCCAGGGCTCGGGTGCGACGTCCGGCGAAATGCCCGGCCCGAACTCCAGCGGCCGCGTCACGAAGGCCGTACGCATGCCGAAGGCGCGCGCCGCCTGCAGATCGTACTTGTGGCAGGCCACCATCATGATTTGCTCCGGCCGGCAGCCGAGACAGTCGACGGCGAGCTGATAGACCGCCGGCGCGGGCTTGTAGCTCCGCACCAGCTCGGCCGTGAGCACGGCGTCGAACGGCAGGCCGGCGTGCTTGACCACCGCCACCATGGTCCGCATCCCGGCGTTCGACAGCGTCGACGTCACGAAGCGCCGACGCAGCCGCGTCAGTCCTTCCACGCTGTCGGGCCACGGGTCGAGCCGGCTCCAGACCTCGTTGATGTCGTCGCGCTCCGCAGGCGAGAAGGTCGCCGACAGCCCGTGCCGCTCCAGCAGTACGTCGAGCGTTTCGCGATAGATGAGATCGACCCTGAGCCACGGCCGCCGGCCGGCGATGATCGTGTCGAGGACGCCGCGATAGAGCCCGCGCCACTCCTCCGACAGCGCGCCCCAGTCGAGCGCCAGCCCCTTGGATCGGTTCACCGACTCGCCCATCGCAAGCAGCGGACGGCAGAAATCGGCACAGGTGCCTTGTACGTCGAAGGTGAGGGCTCGTACTTGCGCCAAGGCCCCCGATCGTTCCGTCCCGCCCATCCTCACCGCCTTTCGCCGCCGAACGTCGCCCGCGAATTCGGCCCTCGATTTCAACTGGCGTCAATTCGCAGCATCACGATACAGTGGTGCGTGCCAGGAGCGGATATCAGCCCATGACCGAAGCCTCTCCCGGTGCCCTCTCCCTGCAGGCGTTGCGTGCGGCCGTCCTCCGTGGGCGCGAGCCGCCGCCGCTGTCGGCCATTGCGCGCCACCCTTCGTACCGCTGGTTCGTGGTCGGCACGGTCTGCATCGGCGCCTGCATGGGCCAGATCGACGCCAGCATGACCCAGGTCCTGCTGCCGCGGCTCGAGGTCGAGTTCGGCGCCCGGCTCAGCAGCGTGAGTTGGGTCGCGGTCGCCTACCTGCTCGCCATGGCCTCGTTCGCGCCGCTCTTCGGGCGGCTGGCCGACATGTTCGGCCGCAAGCTCCTCTACACGACGGGCTTCGTTATCTTCATCGCGGGCTCGGCGCTGTGCGGATACGCGCCCGACCTGCCGAGCCTGATCCTGTTCCGCATCCTGCAGGCGGTCGGCGGCGCGCTCATCACCGCCAACAGCGTCGCCATCGTCGTCATGGCGATGGGACCGGCGGAGCGCGGCCGCGGGCTGGGCTTGCAATCGGCCGCGCAGGCGATCGGGCTGGGCGCCGGGCCGGCGATCGGCGGACTGATCCTCGACACGCTGGGATGGCAGTGGGCCTTCTGGATCAACGTGCCGCTCGGCCTCGCCGGCGCGATCCTGGGATGGTTCATCCTGCCACAGACCGGCAAGCTGCCCGAGGGCGAGCGCTTCGACTGGCGCGGTGCCCTCCTGATCGCGCCGGCGATGACGGCCTTTGTGGCGGTGCTGAACGAGATCCACGCGCTCGGGCCGACCTCGCCGATCCTGATCGCGTGCCTGCTGGTGGGGACCGTCTGCGCAATCCTCTTCGTGCGCGCCGAACGCCGCGCGCCCTCGCCGTTGCTCGACCTGGAACTGCTCGCCAAACCCGCCTTCCTGCTGGGCAACGCCGCGAACTTCGTCTCCTACGCCGCTTTGTTCGGCGTCTTCTTCCTCGTGCCCTTTGCTCTGGTCCGCATCTACGAAGAATCCGCCCTCGCCGCGGGGCTGCGGCTCTCCATCCTGCCGGTGATGCTCGGCCTGCTGGCGCCGCTCGGCGGCATGCTCTACGACCGCCTGGGCCCGCGCGTGCCCACGAGCTGCGGCATGCTGGTCTGCATCGCTGGCCTGGCGATCCTCTACTTTTCCCTCGACGGCGCCGCGGCCAATCTCTGGCTGGTGACCCTGGCGCTCGCCGTGATCGGAGTCGGCCAGGGCCTGTTCATCTCGCCCAACACCAGCGCCATCATGTCGGCCGCGCCGGCCACGGAGACCGGCCAGGCGGGCAGCGTGCTGAACGTCGTGCGCCTGCTCGGCATCAGCATCGGCGTCGCCGGTGCCTCGACCCTGCTCGCCCTCATGCTGGGCCGCAGCAGCGGCAGCACGCTCGACCTGCCCGCCGATGCGCTGATCGCCGCCGGCCGCGACGTTATCCTTATGCTCGTCTGTCTCGCCGCCGTGGCTGCCGCGATCTCGCTGGTGCGTCCGCGCACCCCCGCTCTCGCCCGGAACTAGCGCAGGTACCTGGCGAAGAACGTCCTGGTACGCGCCTCGGCGTCGGGCGCGCCGACGCTGTCGTAGACGAGGCGATGCTGCTTGCCCGCGGCGCCGGGCACCGTGCGGTCGGGCTGCTTGTTGTCGAAGCTGTGATAGGCGTTGGGATAATAGACGGCATCGACGAGGCTGCCGCGCTTCTGGTTGGCGACCATGCTCCGGCACCGGTCGGCCGGGGTCCAGTCGTCCTTGTCGCCGGCGAACAGCAGCAGCGGCACGTCGATGCCGGTGTCGAACTGCGGGTTGCAGCCGGGATAGTAGGCGACGGCGGCCGCGAGCCCCCGCTTGTCGAGTGCGAAGATCTGCTGCGCCGAGCGGATCGCCGTCGAGCCGCCGTGGCTGTGGCCGATGATGCCGACCTTGCCTTTCACCACGTCGGGACGGCCGGCGAGATAGTCGAGGGCCCCCGCCACGTCGGCCACGCGCATGTTCGGCGTCACCGTGCCGGGCGTCGTGCAGACGGCCTTCGTGCCACGCGGTCCGAAGGAGTCGGGTGCCAGCACCAGATAGCCCCAGCTCACCAGCAGCCTGGCCCACAGCTCGGTGTGCGCGCTGACGCCCGCGCAGGAATGCGCGAGGATGATCGCCGCGAACGGACCGTTGCCGGAGGGGCGATAGACCCAGCCCTTGACCTCGGTGCCGCCCTGGCTGCTTCCCACCGTCACGCTCGGGAAGCTGACGGACTGCGCGCCGGCAGTGCCGGCGCACAGCAGGACCAGGACGAAGGCGATCAGTCGAAGCACGCCTTCACTCGGGCACGATGCCGGCCGCCTTGGCCGTCTCGCCCCAGGTCACCAGCTCTTTCTTGACGAGGGCGGCGAAGGCCGCCGGCTCCTCGCCGCCCGGCGCGCTGGCGAGGTCGGCGATCTTGGCCTTGATCTCGTCCTCCGCCAGCACCGCGACCACGTCGTCGCGGATCTTCTGCGCCAGCGCCGGCGGCAGGCCGCCCGGGCCGAACAGCGAGAACCACGCCTCGATCTCGACGCCCGGCACGCCGGACTCGGCGATCGTCGGGATCTCGGGCAGTGCCGCCAGCCGCTTGGGCGTACTGACCGCCAGCATGCGCAGGGTCCCGGCGCGATGATGCGACATCACCGTCAGCGGGCTGGTGAAGCCCACCGGGATGTGGCCGCCGGCCAGCTCCTGCATCATCGGGGCGGCGCCCTTGTAGGCGACGTTCTCGATCTTGAGCCCGCTCTTCAGCTTGAACAGCTCGCCCACCAGACGCGTCGTGTTCTCGGTGCTGCCGAACTGGTACTTGCCCGGGTTGGCCTTCGCCGCCGCCAGGAACTTGGCCATCGTGTCGAAGCCCGCCTTGGGCGAGCCGACCAGGGCGATGGCCCCCCGGACCAGCGAGGTGATCGGCGTGAAGTCGCGCTCGGTATCGTAGGGCAGCGTCTTGTTGGTGAAAGGGTTGATCGTGTGCGCGCTGGTCATGATCAGCAGCGTGTAGCCGTCGGGAGCCGCCTTCGCGACGATCTCGCTGCCGAGGATGCCCGACGCGCCGCCCTTGTTGTCGATGATCACGGTCTGCTTCCAGCGCTCGGCCAGCCGCGGCACGATCAGGCGTGCCACCAGGTCGGTGCCGCCGCCCGCCGGATAGGGCACGATCACACGCACCTGCTTGGTCGGGAACGCCTGGGCTCGTCCGATCGAGGGGGCCATCGCCGGCGCCAGCCCCAGCGCCAGTCCGCCGGCCAGGATGCCGCGCCGCTTGAAGTTCTTCATTTTTCCTCCCTGTCTCTCTTTGGCCGGAGACTAGCCTAAGCTCTCGTCCTCACATAGACGGCAAGCGCACGTCCGGTCAGGAAGGTGGCCCCCAACGCCACCACGCAGGTCGCATAGGGCACGAGCCCGCCGGCCGGCACGAAGACCGCCGGCGCCACGGCGGCGCCGAGCACCGCCGCCGCGATCAGCACGGTGACCGCCAGTCCATCGCGCGGCTCCTCCAGGCGCACCATGCCCCAGTTGTCGACGTCCACCTCCATGAACGCACCGCGCACGGCGCCGACCACGAGGCCGGCCACCAGTGCGATGCGCAGCAGCGCCGGCTCGCGTTCCTCGGCCGGGCTGAAGCCGATCATCACGAAGGCGCTGATGAACGCGAGCAGCGGAGCCAGCATCAGCACGCCGCGCGACCGCCGGCGCCGCTGCCATTCGGGCAGCGACGCGTACAGGCAGGCCGCGATCGTGGCCGCCGCCAGGAGATGAAGCAGATTCAGACCGACACCCAAATAGACAGAACCCCAAGGGGCTCCGCTCCCGAGGCATTGGTAACGCGACGTGCGGATTGTGTCATCGGGGATATCGCCGGCGCGGAGCGCCTTGCATCGAAGCTGCGAATTCCTGATGCGTTGCGCAACTTTTGGTTGCTGGTATCCAATTCACTATCTCTTATAGTGCGTGCCATGAACACCAAGAAACTGGGGGGCCTGATCGCGTTCCTCCTGCTCGGAGGCTGTGCGTCGGTCAGCGTCTACGGCGTCGTCGGCGACGAGAACGATCTCTACACCGGCAGCGCCACAGGCTATCTCGACCGCAGCGGCACGATCGAGCTCAAGAACGCCAAGGGCAACATCTGCAAGGGCGACTTCACGTATCACGAGGGCTTGCGCGGCAGCGGCATCATCGGCTGCGACGACGGGCAGACCGCCCACATCGTGTTCAGAGGGCTGTCGGCCATGAGCGGCTACGGCTTCGGCACTTCCAACACCGGCCGGCCCGTAGCCTTCACCTATGGCCTGAGCCGCGAGCAGAGCGGCCGCTATCTCGGCCTCGGCCGGACCGGCATTCCGGCCGCTGGAGGCGGCACGGCGTCGCGACCGCCTGCGGCATCGGGCAAGAGTGGTACCGGGAGCGGCTTCTTCGTGAGCCGGCAGGGTCACGTCATGACCAACGAGCATGTCGTCCGCGGTTGCGCCAGGCTGAACGTCGTCCAGATCGCCGGCAGCACGATCCCGGCGACTCTGGTGGCATCCGACGCCGCCAACGATCTCGCGGTCATCAAGATCGAAGCCGCTTCGCCGGCGGTCGCTGCCTTCCGGGCCGGGCCCGTCCTGCGGCAGGGCGAGACGGTCGTGACCTACGGCTTTCCCCTTACCGGCGCGCTGACATCGGGCGGCACCTTCACCACCGGTACCGTGAGCGCACTCGCCGGCCTGCGCGACGACACGCGCTTCTTTCAGCTCTCGACGCCGATCCAGCCCGGCAACAGCGGCGGGCCGGTGCTCGACGGCGGCGGTGCCGTGGTCGGCGTCGCCACGGCCTCGCTCGCGGGGCGCCGCGCCAACGACCCGCCGCAGAACGTGAACTTCGCGGTCAAGGCCGATATCGCCCGGACCTTCCTCGATGCCCAAGGCATCAGGCCCGAAACCGTCAGCGCCGGGCGCGAGCTGCCGGCCACCGAGATCGCCCAGCGGGCCCGCGCCTTCACCGTCCGCGTGGAGTGTCGCGCTAGCTGAGGGCCCGCCGGCGCGCGACCTCGCGCAGCGCGCGCTGGCTGTCGTCGGGTGCGGACTTGTTGCGCTTGACCTCGCCACAGGCGAGGCACTTGTGCACCACCACCCAGCCGCTGCGGCCCTGCTCGACGGCGATCGGCTCCATCAGGCCGCGGCATTCGGCGGCACGGTCGCCGGGATTCTCGTCGACATGCTTGCTGTGCAGGCAGGCCGGGCAATGATTGGTGAAGCCGTTGCCGGTCACCGGGTTGCCGCACTTCTCGCAGGTGAAGTCCTCGACGTTACGGGTGAAGCGGCCGGCCATGCGGCCATTGTCGCATTGGCACGGAGCTTGCGCCACGCGGTCCGGGAGAACGCACATGGCCGCCACAGCTCTAGTTCCATATGACCTGCTGCTCCGCGGCGGGCACCTGGTCGATCCCTCGACCGGCTGGGACGGGCCGGCCGATATCGCCGTCAGGGACGGCAGGATCGCCGCGGTCACTGCAAGTTCTGGGGCCGCGAGCCTGCCCGGCGCGGCGGCGCGCGAGACCGTCGACCTCCGCGGCCGGGTCGTGATTCCCGGCATGATCGACACCCATGCCCACATCTATGCCTACGTCTCCGGCCGCTTCGGCCTGCCGCCGGACCTCGTGGGCGTCGAGAGCGGCGTCACGACACTCGTCGACCAGGGCGGCTCGTCCTGCATGACCTTCCCCGGCTTCCGGAAATTCATCGCCGAGCCGGCGGCCAGCCGAGTGCTGGCCTTCATCTCGGCCTATGTCGTGGGCGGTCTCGAGGGCCACTACTACCCGAACCTCTACGGACCCGACGGCGTCGACATCGCCGCCACCGTGAAGGCCGCCCGCGCCAATTCCGACATCGTGCGCGGGATCAAGGCGCACGCCGAGCTGGGCGGCATGGCGCGCTGGGGCATCGAGGTGATGCGGAAGGCCGCCGAGATCGGTCGCGAGGCGGAGCTGCCGGTCTACATCCATTTCGGCCAGCTCTGGCCGCTGCCGGAGAGCGGATCGAACGGCGTCGACCCCGACGGAATCCTTCCCGAGATCGTCAAGCTGATGAAGCCGGGCGATATCATCGCCCATCCCTTCACGCGCCATCCCGGCGGCTTCATCGACCGCAACGGCCGCCTGCACCCGATCGTCCACGAGGCGGTCGCGCGCGGCCTCAAAGTCGATATCGGGCACGGCAGCCACTTCTCGTTCCGGATGGCCAGGCTCGCGCTCGAGGCCGGCGTCATGCCCGACACGCTGGGCGCCGACATGCACGGCTACAACACGAAGATGCCGCCCCCGCCCGGCACGCCCGCCACGCATTCCGATCCGGAAGAGGCGCATCCCTTCGCCGGCAACGCGCGCTTCTCGCTCTGCTACGCGATGAGCGAACTGCTGGCCCTCGGCCTTACGCTCCCGCAGGTCGTGCCCATGGTGACGATTAACGCCGCACGCATGGTCGGCATGGAGGAAACGCTGGGATCGCTGAAGCCGGGATCGGTCGCCGATGTCTCGGTGCTGGCCGACGAGCGCGGCCGCTTTCGGCTCGCCGACAACGAGGGCACCGAGATGATCGCCGACCGGCTCCTCGCGCCGCTCTTCTGCCTGCGCGCCGGCAAGCGCTACGAGGCCGCCGCGCCGATCCTGCCGCACGCCGTCGCTGCCTAGATTTGATCACACCCGGCGCCCGGCGTTGGAGTAGAATGGCCACCCGTGTCCCTGGAGGTCGCCATGCTCAGTCCTGCAGACATTCGGATCCTGACGGTGCTCTATAACAATCCCGCCACGCCGGTCGAGCCGGATGACCGTACCCGCCTCGAGGTGCTGGGTGTCGTCCGTGAGGGGCCGCGCGGCCCCGTGCTCACCTCGCTCGGGAAGGAAGAGGTGCTGGCGACCCTGCTGCATCCCGGACCCGACGACGGCACGATCGTCCGGCCATCCTCCAGCTAGCGACGGCGGCCCGGCGCCGACGCGACAAGGCCGCCTCCACCGCGAGGTGGAGACGGCCCGTCTTCGGACGTCGCGGACGCCTTAGTTCGAATAGTAATAGTCGTTGCGCGGGGTGGTCGCCGCGCCGATCGCCGCGCCGCCCAGGCCGCCGACCACGGCGCCCGCCACGGGCGCGCCCATCGTCGAGCCGACGACCGCACCGGTGCCGGCGCCGATCGCGCCGCCGGTCAGCGCGCGATCCGTGGGATTGTTGCCGCAGGCCGCGACCGCGAGGCCAAGGCCGGTGACGAGAGCGACGCTGCTGAGCCTGATCATGAATGCCTCCTGCCGAATGAATTCGCTGATCAGAAAACGGCGGGGCATTGCGTGGGTTGCGACTTTCAATTGTGTCGTCGCTGCGGCGATATGCGATCGCTTTGCGGGGTCTCCGGTCGCGACCACCGCGCCACTCGGGGAGAGGGTTCAACAGCCGCAACCGGAGTGCCGGACCGGTGAAGGCCCGACGCGGTGCAACGCACGTTCCGCACCGGCGTTGCGCTCGCCGCCCGAATAAATCGGATCAGTTCCGGACGGCGTCGGCACCGCTTCGCAACAGCGCCACCAGCCGGTCGAGATCGAAAGGCAGCGGGATCACCGGCACGCTGCCCAGCGAGCTGTCCGGAGCGACCCCGGGCGGCCGCCGCGAGGCCAGCACCAGGCCGACCTCGGGATGATCACGGCGCAGCCAGTGGGCAAGCTCGAAGCCGTCGACCTCGCCGTCGAGATACAGGTCGACCACGGCCGCGGTGGGCCTGTCGCGACGGACATGGGCCATGGCGGCCGCGCCGTCGTGGGCTTCCATGACCCGGAAGTTCCTGTTGCGAAGCGCGGTGGCGGTGCCGGCCGACTCTGCCGCGTCGGCAAGCGCCAGAAGGAGCGGAATCGGCCTGTCGGACGGAGCGCTGCCGGCCATGAGCGGCTGTCCTTCGAAGGTTCACCGAAGCAACGCTTGCAGGCCGGAATGGTTGGGTGGATTTGACATGCAGGTCTCCCCTACTCTCGGCACATGGCTGATTATCGGCGCATCACCGTCACCAGGATCGCCGGCGCGCTGGGTGCCGAGATCGGCAATGTCGACGTCGCGGCCGACCTCGACGACGCAACCGTCGCCGAGATCCGCCGCGCGCTGCTGGAGCACCTGGTCGTCTTCTTCCGCGACCAGACGCTCGACGATCGCAGCCACAAGAAGTTCACGCGCCGCTTCGGCGAGATCTTCGTCCATCCCAACTTCGACACCGGCGAGGGCGATCCGGAGATCGTGCGGGTCGTGCGCAAGCCCGGCGACACCCGCATCATCGGCGAGGAATGGCACTCCGACACCACCATGATGGCCGCGCCGCCGATGGGCGCCATCCTCTATGCGCTCGAAGTGCCGCCTTATGGCGGGGACACGCTGTTCGCCAACCAGTACCTCGCCTGGGAGTCGCTGTCGGACGGCATGAAGGCGATGATCTCGAACCTGAAGGCAGTGCATAGCGACATCCGCGTCGCCGGTCCGCAGGCCGGGCTGAACGCGCAACGCTCCAGCCGCGTGCGCGAGGACGCGAACTGGCGACCGACCGAGAGCGTGCATCCCGTCGTGCGGACCCATCCCGAGACCGGCCGCAAGTGCCTGTTCGTCAACCACTCCTATGTCTGCCGGCTCGACGGCATGACCGAGCGTGAGAGCCGGCCGCTGCTCGACTTCCTGATGGAGCACGGACATCGGCCGGAGTTCACCTGTCGCTTCCGCTGGCAGCCGGGCTCGATCGCCTTCTGGGACAATCGCTGCACCAAGCATCTCGCGATCCACGATGCCGGCCCTTTCCACCGTCGCATGCAGCGCACCCAGATCGCGGGCGATCCGGTGGCCTGAACCGGTTCTCGTGACATCGGTTACACACCGGCCCCTGTTTTTGTAACCGCCGCATCGGCCGATACATTCCATTCCAACTGTCGCGCACGATACAAAGCGCGTGCGCTAGAGCTTCGTCCGTGTTGGGGAACATGCACGGTATTGGGGCCATGCACGCATTCACCGTCCGCGTCGACCTGCGGGCCGGCGACCGATCGCGCGTCGCAACGATGGACGACGATCCGCGCTTCGCCGCGCTGGCGTCGCAGCTCGTGCGGCTGCGGGCCGGCGCGGCGACCCTCGGCAGCTTCTTCGTAGGCATCGCGCCCGATCCCGCCGACGAGGCCCGGCTCGCGCTCAATTTCGAGGTCGGTGACGACGAGGAGTGTGCCCTGGCCGACGAGCTGGTGCGCATCCTGGTGCTCGAATGCTGGCAGGAGATCGACGAGGCGCGCCAGGAGTCCTTTCGAAACTGAGCATGTCACGAAACTGAAGCGCCGATGGTGTTCTCCTCCAGAACACCATGCACGCGGATCTTCGGGACCTGGCGTCACACCTCGAGGCGACTGCGCAACGGCTGGGAGAGGCGCCCGCCCGCCTCGATCTGCGCCGCGAGCTGCTGGCGGACGCCCAGGCGATGTCCGACATGGCGGCCGCCGGCAGCCTGCCGCTCTTCCTGCGCAGCCTGGCCAAGGAGGCGGCTGGCCGCGCGCTTCGCGTCGCCCATGCCGTCGAGGCTGCCGGCACACCCGACCTTGCCGCCGCGGTCGCCGATCTCGCCGGGGCCCTGCAGGAACTGAGGCGGGCGGTCGCCGACGGTCGGGCCTGATCTCGCCACGATTGCCGGACAAAACGGGCGCATGGACGAACGCAACCGATCCCTGCCCCGGTCGCGCCGGCTCTATGCCGGCTTTGTCGACATCCTCGTGGTCGGCGCCTGCGCGCTCACCTTCGCGGGCATCGTCGGCGTCGGGAAGGGCGTGGGCCTTCGCGAGCCGCCTCTGGCGCTGATCGCCGCCGAGCTCGGCACGACTCCCGAGCGGCTGCGGGCGGCGAGCGAGGCCCATCTTCCGCCGCTGCCCATCAGGCCGAGCGAGGAGCAGCGCCGGTCGATCGCGGCGGCGCTCGACGTGCCGCTCGACCTGCTCGACTCGGTGATGGCGAAGTACCGGTCGATCCGCCTGCCCGCGAGGTGATCGGGACCGGCAGGTCTCAGGCCACGTTGCGGAAGGTGATCCGGCGACTGTCGTCGAGCCAGCGGCGCGCCTCGTGCAGGCTGCGGAACAGCTTGATCGGCCGCTCGGCCTCGGTGGCGCCTGCGAAGGCCTCGGCGAAGCCGCGACGGTCGGGATTGATCACGAAGGCCACCGGACCGCGGTTCGGGCCGTCGCCACGGAACAGGGCGGCGACGCGGTCGACCTGCTCGGGCGTCAGCTCCGACTTCGAGCCCGACACGTCGAGGATCTTGGCATAGCCCGGCACGTTCGCCTCGTGCAGCTCGCGGGCCGTCGCGGCGATCTCCTCGCCGGTCGCATGGCCGCGCGCCACGATGACCACCAGCCGGTCGATGGGAACAATGTCCATGTGGATCGGCATAAACTTTCCTCCAACCCGTTGGCCGCCTTCTAGGAAGCTCGGCCGGTAGCGTCACTCCCGATCGCTTCCAAAGCGGAGGGATGGTGGCGATTGCGCTGCTCCGGCCGCGCCCGCAAAGTGCGGCCCGACGCATGTCGGCGGGGAGAATTCGATGACGGCCGGTTCCGACCACTCTGGTCATGATCACACCAGACAGGGAGGCGGAGGCCATGGCCACAGCCATGGCGCCGGTGCCAGCAGCCGCCAGCTCTCGATCGCGCTGGCGCTCACCTCCTCCTTTCTGGTCGCCGAGGTGGTGGGCGCCTGGTGGTTCAACAGCCTGGCGTTGCTGTCCGACGCCGCGCACATGTTCACCGATGCCGCGGCGCTCGCCATCGCGCTCGCCGCGGTGAAGATCGGCCAGCGCCCGGCCGACGACAGGCGGACCTTCGGCTACCGCCGCTTCGAGATCCTGGCCGCCGCCTTCAACGCGCTGTTGCTGTTCGCCGTCGCGGCCTTCGTGCTCTACGAGGGGATCGGCCGCCTGATGGCCCCGCCCGAGGTCGGCTCGACGGGCATGCTGGTGGTCGCCACGCTCGGTTTGATCGTGAACCTTGTGTCGATGCGGCTCCTGGCGTCCGGCAAGGACCGGAGCCTCAACGTGAAGGGTGCCTACCTCGAAGTGTGGGCCGACATGCTGGGCTCCATCGGCGTGATCGCGGGTGCGGTCGCCATCATGCTGACCGGCTGGGGCTGGGTCGATCCGGTGGTGGCCATCGCCATCGGCCTGTGGGTACTGCCGCGCACCTGGACGTTGCTCAAGGACACGACGCGCATCCTGCTGGAGGGCGTGCCGGCGCATCTCGAGCTCGCCGACATCCGCGCCGCGATCGCGGGCTCCCCCGGTGTCGCCGGGGTCCACGACCTCCATGTCTGGTCGCTGTCGAGCGACGATGTCAGCCTCTCCGTGCACGTCGCCCTGACGGCCGGCAGCGACAGCGACACCGTTCGCCGCGGCGTGGCGAAGGTGCTGGCCGAGCGCTTCGCGATCGAGCACGCGACCATCCAGACCGAAGGACCCGGCGGCGCGACCCGCCGGCCTGCTCATCCCTGAAACGGCGTCAGACGGCCGTCGGCTCGACCAGCCACGCCGTCTCGACGGGCTTGAAGAGGAGCGGCCCCAGGCCGAGCGCCGCCTCGGCCTCGGCCATGGTTCGCACGACCTGGGGGGCGGCGAGGCCCTGCGATCTCTGGTGGTCGCGGAACGCCTCGGCCATGGCGAAGAACGGAGGCTGCGGCGCCACCAGGATGCGCTCGAAACCCGGGCAGAGCTGCGCCTGCTCGGCGCGTCGCTCGACGCGCTCGACCGTCATGTCGATCGCGTTCACGGTGGTGAAGTCGAAGATCGAGTGGGCGGGCCCCTCGGCATTGAGGAACGTCGCGCAGGCCGTATCCATGCGCTGCATCGACTGTGGCGTGAAGGTGCCGACCAACCTCACCAGCAGCACGTTGTGCTGGCGATCGTAGCCCATGTCGAACATGAGCCCGCTTGCGCGTGCACTGCCGCTCCCGTTCGTCATGGCGCCAGTCTAGCGCATCCGAGCGCCACTTGGTGACAATCTATGCTGCAATCCGTTCGCGACCGTACCGGTCGCGAACCGGTTTCGCGAGCATGCCGCGCTACAGCCTCACCGCCTTCCCGACGCCGAGGCGACGGGGCTCCGATGCAGCATCTGCGCGGTCTTCGTGATTTTCGGGTGCTACACCGCGACGTACCGTTTTGTAGCAGTTGTCGCAGCTCGCACGTCGAGCCGATGTGGGTTCACCGGTCTTTTCGACTTTCATTCGATCAGGGAGCGCAGCGCACTCCGGGGACATCTCCAGCCTCGGAAGGTTAGGAGACTCG